>JAYUEB010000062.1:0-7646 GCA_043739525.1 Bdellovibrionales bacterium | reverse complement strand
CCCGGTGCGGATCAAGCTTGGCAGGACAAAAAATTTGGAAATTCAATCTCGTATCTCACTTCCTGCGAAGACCCCGCGGATCCAAGCTTAGAAAGTATTGAACGCGATATGCTGAGCTCATTTGAGTCGGCAAAGATTCTCAAAACCGATATTGCGTTTTTTGATGGTAGAGAAAGCCGCAAATCTAGAGCAGAGGGCTCTGTCGACGGAATTAAAACAACCGTAGAAATTCTTACCTTTAAAAAAAATAACTGTATTTACAGCATTAGCTATGTTGCGGTTTCCAAGAATTTTGAACTCGACCAGTCAATTTTTGAAAAGTTTTTAGAAAGTTTTAAAGCGCCATGAAAACTACATTCACCCAAGGTCAAGATCTCGCAGACTCTGTCTCAAAGGCTATTTTGAGTGCGATCGGCGCACGCCTACTTGAAGTTTTGACTATGCTTGGTGGTGTAACGGTTATGTTCAAGCAAGTTTTGAAAGAGCTTATCGTTGCTCCTTTTTACCCCGAACTCGTTGTCGAGCAAATCTATTTTGTTGGGGTTCGCTCAATGAGTATCGTTTTTGTTACGGCTGTTAGTACCGGCATGGTGATGGCATTGCAGTTTGGTCTGGGTCTTGAGAAGTTTGGTGGTAAGCTTTACGTTCCTAAAATTGTTTCGCTCTCAATTATTCGAGAAGTGGGACCTATGTTTTGCTCACTTATGCTGGCCGCTCGAGTAGGTGCAGGTATCGCAAGTGAAATTGCTTCGATGGTCGTTACTCAGCGAGTCGATGCCATTCGCGCTCTCGGCACCTCACCCATTAAAAAAATAGTCATTCCACGAATTTTAGCCTGTCTCATCGCACTTCCAATTTTAAGCGGAATCGGAAATGTGATCGGCGTTGCTGGGGGATTATTTGTTGGACAACATGAACTCGCAATCGATCCAGGCTTTTACTACGAAAAGATATTTCAAACTGTCAATATTATGGATTACATGACTGGAATTTTGAAGACCTTCTTTTTTGCATTTTTTCTCTCCGTTATTTCTTGTTACTTCGGCTTGAGTGTTAAAGGCGGAACTCAGGGCGTAGGCATTGCAACAACCAAAGCCGTCGTGACATCTTCAATTATGATTTTAGTGAGCGACTTCTTCTTAACAAAGCTATTTTTTATTTTGTTTGAATCTTAGGATTGACTATGAGTGAACCACAACACGATGAAGTTATTGTCGATATTCAAAAATTCAAAAAGAGTTTTGGTCAAAGAGTTATTCATAAGTCTGTGGACTTACAAATCCGCCGAGGAGAGTGCCTCGGGCTACTCGGTGGGTCTGGCGCAGGTAAGAGTGTCATCTTAAGAAGCCTTATTGGTCTTGAAAAACCTGATTCTGGAAAAATTATGATCGGCAAAGTCGACATCACTCAATTAAACGAGCGCGAACTAATTCCTGTCCGAAAAAAAATTGCCTATGTCTTTCAAGGTGGCGCCCTATTTGATTCGATGACAGTTTTTGACAATCTTGCTTACCCCCTACGAGAACACACCGAATTGAAAGAGTCTGAGATTCGTGAAAAAATTATCAAACTCCTCACCGATTTTGGACTCGAAGGTTGTGAAGGTCTTTTGCCTGCAAATTTATCGGGTGGAATGCAAAAGCGAGTGGGACTTGCCCGAGCCATCATTCTCGAACCGGCTGTTGTTCTATATGACGAGCCAACCGCAGGTCTCGATCCGTACAATACAAAACGGATTCAAGAGATGATTTTGAAATTAAAATCTGAAGGTGCGAGCTCGATGCTGGTTACCCATGATATGCCGACGGCCTTTGCGGTCTGCGATCGAATTGCGCTCCTGCTTGACGGTAGCATTTACGCCGTTGTTCCAACACATCAGTTAGCTGAAAACCTCGCAAAAGATAAAAATCCACAGAATGCTCGCATGAATCATTTTATTAATGGAGACGTAGCCTAATGGAACAAGGATCAAAAAAATACGAATATAAAGTCGGAGCCTTCGTCGCCTTCGGACTGCTTGCAGTCATGGCTTCTATTCTTGCCCTCGGTGGAAATCGAATGGTCCTCACTCGCTATACCTACTACACAACTGAGTTTACTGAAGTCTCCGGCCTCTTTGTTGGGAGCGTGATTTCACTTCAAGGTCTACCCATTGGAAACGTAAAAACCATAGGATTTTCACAAAAAGCAAACCGACTTGAAATTCAATTAGCTGTCGATAGTAAATTTGCAGCTCGAATCAAAAAGGGAACCTCTGCTGAAATTAGAACTCAAGGGGCTCTTGGAGATAAATATATTTTTCTAAATCCAGGTGAGCCAGCAGCCGAAACTCTTCCGGGTGGATCTGCCATCGAATCATCAGAGTCAGGCGACATTTTGAAAATGATTACCGACAAAGATCAGGGAATTTCTCAAGTTTTCGATCTCTTAAAAGAAATGCGCATTCTCATTGCGTCTATCAACAACCAAGGCCGACCCGCAAAGCTTATGGAAAACGTGACGGATGCCACTGGCCAACTCAAATTGACGATGAAAACGCTCGATGTTTTATTAAAAGATTTGCACAACGAAATCCCCAAAAATCAAAAACTCAACCAAGCTGTCAATGATCTCGCAAGCATTATGGAAAAAATTGATAAAGGACAAGGAACACTTGGAGCTCTTATTAATGATCCGAGCCTTCATCAGAGCCTGAAGAGCCTTTTTGGTGGATCGCAGAGACAGTCCTACATTAAAAATGTTTTGAAAGAGACCATTCAAAAAAGTAAAGACTAATTCAGGGGTCAGGGTCAGGCAAACTGACACCTGATAACTGCGACAGCTACCGGCAGACTGCGAACTCTGTGCGGCTGCCCGCGATTTTTTAGATTTCAGCTTCGGGTGTTGGCTGTGGCTTAGCAGCTCTTTTATCCAATGTAAATTTGACTTCTTTGACGGTTGGATAGCCTAAATGCGCATTCACTTTTTCGCGTATGCTATCTTTGAAATAATAAAGCTGCTGCATCCAGGTGGAGTGGCTCACCCAAACATACAAAACGCCTTTTTCCATCGCGCATGGAAGAGTGTTTTTCGCCATACTTTCGCCTACAATTTGAGGCCATTCTCGCTCCAGACGAAAGCGCGTAAAGCCCTGTGCGAGTCCCGACTTGCTATTTTGCAAAAGCGATTGTAGGACATTCTCCACTGAGAACAGATGGCTTTTTCGGTTGGGCTTATGGCTCATATTTGTGGTATATCATTTTTCTTTAAAAAGAGGAACTTTTGACATCAAAAAACCCAATTCATGTCGTCGGTGCGGGCCTAGCTGGTAGCGAATGCGCCTACCGCTTAGCTGAGCTGGGGCATATTGTTCATCTCTACGAAATGCGCGATGACGCCAATTCTGACAGCTTCACTCCTGCCCACAAAACCTCCGATTTTGCCGAGCTTGTTTGCTCGAATTCGTTTGGAAGTTTCGTTGATACTTCAGCTCCTGGACAACTGAAATGGGAGATGGCTCAGCTCGATTCTTTGATTTTACAAATGGGGCTTGAATCTCGCGTCCCTGCCGGCCAGGCACTCTCCATGGACCGCGAAGTCTTTGCACGAAAAGTAACAGCAAAAATTTCTTCGCACCCCAATATTCGAATTGAAAGAAGACGTGTTCAGTCTCTTGATGATGTCCCAAGACCTTGTGTAATTGCAACGGGCCCACTCACTCACGAAAACCTTGCACAAAGTTTGAATCAACATTTTGGCGCAGATTTTTTATATTTTTTTGATGCGATCGCGCCAGTCATTTCTGCTGAATCGATCAATGAAGAAATCGCCTACAAAGCAGATCGCTGGGACAAAGGTAGTAAAGACTATTACAACTGTCCCCTCGATAAAGAACAATATTTTGCACTCATCAAAGCAATTAGTGAATCACGAAGAATTGAGCCGAAGGAATTTGAAAAGAACACGCCGTATTTTGAAGGCTGTATGCCGATCGAAACAATGGTGGACAGAGGCCCACTAACAGCTCGATTTGGACCGATGAAAGGCAAAGGCCTTAGAGATCCACGAACCGGCTACGCACCTTTTGCGGCTGTTCAATTAAGACAAGACAATCGCGAAGCGACAGCATTTAACATGGTCGGATTTCAAACCAAAATGAGCTATGCTGATCAGGTTCGCGTCTTTAGAATGATACCGGGACTTGAGCAGGCCGAGTTTTTAAAACTGGGAAGCATGCATCGCAATCTCTACCTTCATACTCCAAAGTGTTTGGCCAAGGATCTTTCCAGTCCGAAAGATCCACTCTTATTTTTTGCAGGACAAATTACCGGCGTTGAAGGATATTTTGAATCAACAGCAATTGGATATCTCGTGGCAAACTTCTGTGATCAAAAAGTAAAGGGTCAAGAGTTTGTGCCGCCTCCTCGCTTTTCAGCTTTGGGATCACTACTCAATGCCATTTCGGATGAAACAAAAGTTGATTACTTTCAACCTACAAATCTTAATTTCTCAATGCTCAAAAAATACGAAGCGCGGATGCCAAAAGCTGAAAAGCGAGCATTGCAAATCGCAGCAGCCCGAAAAGCATTTACTAAATGGCTTCCAAGCTTGGACAAAAAACTAAAATCAAATCTTGAAATTGATCAAATTAATACCAAGCACAAAATTATAGTTGAAGCCTCACTTGCTGCCGCAGCCGCAGCCGAACATGAACGTAAATCGGCACCTGGATACGTCGATCATTTTGCACAGCCAAGAGGTTAAGAGTGATTTATAAAGTACTTTTCATGATATTTTTTGTGAGCGGAGCAACTGTGAATACATTATCTGAAGTTCCACAAGGTAGTCCGTCAACTATGACTACTTATGTTCTACGATTGGCCCCTGGCGACGATCCAAAAGTAAAATTGCAGTCTTTTGTAAATGATAAAAAAATGAAAGCTGCTATCATTCTGACAGCTGTCGGAAGCCTCACCCACGCTGTCATTCGCTATGCAAATGAAGAAAACTCAACAACACTCACGGGACATTTTGAAGTCGTCTCCATGACTGGTACTCTCGGTTCAACGAGCGGCTCACACATTCACATCAGCGTTTCGGACAAAACCGGGAAGACATTGGGCGGCCACCTTGTCGAGGGATCTAAAGTTTACACCACTCTTGAAGTTGCCTTAGGATCTATCAACGATGTGGAATTTAAGCGGGAACATGATCCCGCAAGCACTTACGATGAACTAAAAGTTTACCCAAAATCTCACTGATCTTGATCGAGAGGCTGACCCGGCGTTTTTGGAAAGCTCTGTAGATCTTCTAGATCTTTCTGTTGAGCTGGATTCTGAGCAGGGGCCGAAGCGCCATTCCCAATAGTTGACCTTTTATAAAGATCCTCTTTCATCTTTTTATCTTTTTCTTGCATGTTCTTTTTCAGGCTATTTGCTTTGCGGGCTTCATCATATCTTTTAGAATAAGAGCGATACTCTTCATTAAAAGAGTTTTGTCGTTCACGAATATAATCTTCGAAATCTTTTCTCTTTTCGCGCGTATCAGATTCGAAAGTATTTCGCTTTTCTTGTTGATCGGATACAAAATCACGGCGCTTTTGATCTTGGTCCGAGAAAAACTGGCTGCGGGTTTCACTGTCGTGCTTTTCTTTAGCAAAAGTCTCTCGCGAAGTTTTAAGTGTTGCAAAAAACTGATCACGCGTGAGCTTTTCGTTTCGACCAAACTCATCGCGATTTTTTTGAATCTCACGATCTATCTTTGTTCTTTTATCTCTCACAACTTTATCAAAGCGGTCGCGAATTTTTGAAGGCTCTTGCATTTCTCCAAGATCATTGGTTTGCATCAACTGAAGAATCAAAGCCATTTCATCATTACTACGCTTTGTCTCTGGAGGAATCTGTTTGCGCTCTTCATCTAGAGCCGAACGATCTGCTTTTAGGCTCAATTCATCTCGAGGACGATTACCTGGAGGTTGGTCTAGTTTTGCATCTTTTGCGGCTTCATGGGCGCAAGCTACAAGAGAGAAAATTAAAAGTAACGCGTATGATAAACAATTTTTTTTCTGCATATGTATTTTGATGCTCACATAAATCAGTATAAGAGGCAACTGTCTCAAATTAGATCGATCTCTTACTCATGCTAGCCTAGTCTTAAGCCGAAAAATAATTATGTTTATATTCTTAGGTCTGAACGCCAGACCTACCCATTTAGCCTGGATGAGCATCTTGATTCTCGCAATCACTTGCGGCTATTCGGTATATTGGTTTGATCGAATCGAAAATGATCAAACTCAGTTTTTTAGATCTGAGAAGTTTCAGGAGGCCATTCACTTAAGAGAAAACTTAGCAAGGCTTCACTGCTCAAGACATCGTATGAGCCAAGCGCAGTGCTCAAAACTTGAATCGCTTGCGGGTACCAAAATTTTATTTGAAACCAATACCTTGCTAAAATATTACGAAAAAAAGACCTTTGCGGGAGAAGCTCCTAATGTCCTAAGAGAACAAGAGATGTCAGATCCGATCATGAGCTTTCTGAATCTTTTAGAGTATGGCAGTCGTGCCGAAAACCGTGTCGACTTTACGGATGCAAGTTATTCACAGACTTATCTACAATATTCAGTTCTTAAAAACCAGGTCTTTGCAGATTATAAAGTTTTTCTGAAATCCCACCGCCTTCTTACGAGACTTACCCTGACTCCGATTAATTTGTTTCGCTCTCACTTTCTTCATGGCGGTTGGCTACATCTGATAGGCAATATGATCTTCTTTATCGTTTTTGCCGTCTTTGTCGAAAGTCGTCTTGGCGCAGTTCCTTTATTTTTAATTTACTTTGGCGGCGGAAGCATCGGCATGTTTTTACAAACTCGATTTTTTCTCGAGCCATCGGTTCATTTGATCGGGGCGTCCGGCTGTGTGAGCGCAGTTTTGGGTGCTTCGCTCGCGCTTTTCTGGAGACAGCGAGTAAAGGTTTGGGTCAGTCTTGTTTTTTACAATCGTGTTATACTTGTCCCTGCCTTAGTTGCTCTACCATTCTTAACTCTTGCACAAGACCTTATCGGTGCTGCGGACTCCACTTCAAATATCGGTCATATAGCCCATCTTGGCGGTTTTTTCTCAGGATTTATTTTGGCAAAAATTTTTGAATTTATGGATCCACTTCCAAAACAATTTATTTTCGCAGAAGAGTTTCGTCTATTTAGAGTCTTTAAAAAGAAACCCGAAATTAGAAAAAAAGTCTCAGCTCTTAAAAGAATCCTCCACATTAATCCTGACAACCTATTTGTGCTCGAACGAGGCTCGAGATGGGCCCAAAGTGAGATGGTCCGAAGCGCTGGCTTCTTTAAAGACCATCTTTCTTTTGTCAGTCAAATGATAGGTCTGCACTTAAGAGAGAAACTTCGAAATCAGTCTCCCGAAGAGATCATTCACTATATCGCCTGTCTGCCACCACAACTTGATTATAACAAGGTTCTTAAGTATGTCCCCGTGTCATTGCAACTGGGAGTACAGGACGCTTGGATTCTCAGTCGAAAGTACGCTTTGACTCTTGAGGAAAGCTTACAAATCGAAAATCGACTTTCAAAAAAAGATTCAGAGTATCAATGGAGTAAAATCATTTATTCGATCGAGACAGATTTAACTCAAATCAGCGCGCTCGAAAGAGAT
>JAYUEB010000061.1:0-7660 GCA_043739525.1 Bdellovibrionales bacterium | reverse complement strand
GTGAAAATACCAACCTAAATCAGATTACTTTCGGCGAGGGTCATTTTTGTTTTGATTGTCGTCGCCTTCAGATTTCTCGCCACCAGTGACATCTCCCGAATCTCGTCCTACTCCCTGTTTAATTTTTCTAAGTAAGTCAGTCGGTGTAAGCGCAGCTGTTGCCAAAATCGCTGCTCCCATTGTTGCCGCCGTATTTTGAAGGCCGCCTTTTATTAAGGACCGAACGACAAATGGTGTGAGTAAAACAGAAAAGGCCAACATCAGATTGAGCAAAATTGCCGTCACAAAATCGACGTCGTACTGAGGGTCATTAATCGTTGATAAGGCAAAGCTCCATAGAAGAGCTGCGAGCACCGACCAGCAAATTTTCCACAAACAAACTTCAATGAGAGTTTGAAATAGTCCGAGCGTTGCCGACGCAGCCTTCGGCAAAGTGAATGCAGCAATCAAGAGCGGCGAGAAAATATAAAGTAGCGTCCAGGTCAGAAGATACATGGCATCCGCAACATAGACTGAAGCATAAAGCAGAAAATAGGTTACGTAGCTTACAAGTAAAGTGACTGAATCTCTCACACTCACCCAAGACCAGGTGAGGTTTCCAATTTTTTGGCCAGCACGCGCTACCACAAGTTTTAAGTTGTGAAGCTGACCCACTTGGCTCGCCAAATCGTCCGTGATATTTGCAAGCGTATTCATAATCTCTGGAAAAGCTGCAAGTATAAATGCAGCAATGACCGCTCGACCCACGAGATTTAAAAACTCAGGCACCTGACCCATCGGCATTTTGAAATAACTCAAAACGACACCGAGTGATATTGTGAGCAAAATAATCGTATAGAACATTGACGAGAACAAATCATGGATCTGCCTCGCCTCATTTGCCAGCCAATTCATATCCATGTTAAAACCTCGGGACATCAAATGTCGGATTAATAGAACTCATTTTTGCTTGCAGAAGCCTGCCTTCTTTTAAGTACTGACTCGTTTGGTCTTTTTCTTTTTTATTCTGAATGGCGAGAGCTTGCGCTTGGAGCTTTAAACCTTGGCCACTTGCTCGCAGCTGTTGGTTTAGAACATGAATCATCACACCAAGAGACTCAGCAGTAAGTTTTGCAGCTCTTCCAGGAGAGGCTATATTGGAAGATAATTTTATGTTCTCACCAACTTGGTCTAGCCTTGCTGCATATTCATTCAAATCATTATTGAATGAGATCGCCTCTGCTACAGTTTGATCCGTATTGTGCTGCACAGGTTGTAAAGGTGAATCTACGGGTTTTCCGAAAATGTCCTCCACTGCGCGAGTAGCATCGTCGACGCTTCTTAAATCTCGATAAAGGCCAGGGTCAATTCGAATGCCAAGAGTTTTTGCTAAATTGAGCGAATCATTGATACCGCGATTGACGTCTTGAAGAAAACCTAGAGTATCGTTACCAGATTGCAAAATTTGCTTAAGCTGGGCAAGTTGTGCAATCGCTTGTGCTAGAATTTGCGTTAAAACAACAATATCGCCGCCAAACACATCTGCACTAACGGTCTCACCAAAAGACAAACTAATGCAGAGAACAGTACAGGCGACAGCTAAAAATCGCTTCATATTTTTTCCTTCGTCTTATTTTTTTGAGTTTCAAACGCTACACACTACTTTGAGCACCATTCGGAAATTTCATTGCCATCTCTTGCAATAATTCAAAACTGGGGTCGTTTGGACGAACCAGTGCCAAATGTTCAAGTGCTTTCAGATCAAGCGGGTCCGTTGTCGATAACCAATACTCAAGCGGCGTGCTCTCGATTTTCACAATTTGCTTGTCATCGCCCGCGATCAAAAATGCTTCTGAGTAAAATCCTTTTTTTGAAGTCAAACTCTCAACGAGCTTGAGCTCACGCTCATTAAGTCGCAAAATCTTTTGTAAGGACGGAAGATTGCCGCCTGTCTGCTTAAGAAGCCACTTAACAGATGCGTTCGGAAGAATCGCTTGCGCCACTCGGGAGTTCGCAAAATCATCCATCGTTTGTGAAATCGCAATGGCCGAAGCACGATATTTTCGAAATGTGCGAAAAACTTCACCTAAAAATCTAGCGCCTGCTTCGTTTTCAAGGAGAGCCCAACACTCATCGAATACAACGAATTTTGGGCTGGTGCGATCACGCTGCACTTCACGCCAAATCAGATCTGTGATTAAGAACAGACATACGGCCTGAAGGTCGGGTTGTGACTCCATGCCTTTGAGATCAAAACAAACAATGCGCTTGTTGAGACTCAAATTCGAAGCCTGATCAACGAATTTTCCATATGGAGAATCTCCGCACCAAGGACCAAGGATCTTTCCCATTTTCTGTAGAGCTGGCTCTGGGTTCTGCAAGAGCTTTTCTTGCAAATGAGTGAGCCTTGGCGCAGTTTCTGTGGCCAAAATCTCTTTAATTGCGTGTTCGATCTCAGATCGCTCAAGTTTACCGATGCCGGTCGCCTCGTCTTCTTTCGTCATGATTTCAGCAAGGGAAGTCATAAACTTGATCTTTTGATCAATTGCTTCAATCGACTTTTCATTCAGATCAAATGGATTGAGCCTCAGATTCGAATCCGTTCCAATCGGCACATATTGGCCAGACAAATTCTCACAGACTTTTTTGTAAGATCCTCCGATGTCGATAATAAAAATTCGGGGGTCCTCTTTCATGAGCTGTGCGATCATCAAATTCGTAACAAAAGATTTGCCTACGCCGCTTCCGCCACTAATAATTTGGTTAAAATTCGTAAGCGTTGACGAAAATGGATCAAATTTTACGATAGAGCCCGTGCGATTTCCTAAAATGACTCTTGGCTCATCGTGACCCTTCCAATCTCCAAAAAGCGGCAAAAAGCTTGCGAGCACTTCCGTATTCATCTTTCTTGATCGCTCTTTAGCTCTCGCATTTGGAAGAGCAATGTCAAAAAAGATTGAAGTCGAGGCCAGTGACTCAAGCATTCCCTCAGATCCTGAAAGTTCTCGAAATTTTTGCAAAACTTGTTCGACTTGTGATTCTAAAATCTCTTCGTCAACACTTCGTAAAACCACATTGAGCGCAACCGAGAAAATCTTTGTTTCACCGGCTACGCGTTTGGCTAACACCGACTCAATGTCTGAAAGTTTTGCTGCACTCTCAAGATCGGACACACCACGTTTACCTGCGTACATTGCGTATGAAATTCGTCTCTGAGTTTGCAGAACTAAATCTTCACGGTCCTGATCTAACACCTCAAACGTCAAAAAAAGTCTTGAATCAAAAGGGAGCTCGCGAAGCCTTTCACTCATTGAAGCAAAGGTTTGCTCGGGCATAATTTTGAGTGACAATACTCGGTGATGATACTGTCCAAGCATAAAACCCTTGGTCGACACAATCAGATCATTGAGAAGTAGATCATCTCGAATGTCTTCCCTGTCGAAATTCACACCCTCAACCGGATGTCCTGGGTTCCATTGATCAAACAGCATTTCAAAGCCTTCAGATTCATTGAGAGACCTGCTTGAAATACCAACGATCTCAAGACCCTTCCTGGTTGATTCGATAACTTGACGAAAGAGTTTAATTTCGGGCTCAAGTGCTGACCTGGCCCATTCTTGAGCCTCGTCCTTTTTCTCCCAAATTTTGAGCCTCCGCTCACGTTTCGCAGTTCGCACAAAAGGTCTACGCAATACAAGGTACAATTTCTGATTTGGAATAAGGCCAGCTTCGTCACGTGCACGATTTTTTTGAATTCGTTCGCGTAAGAGTTGTTCGGCTAGTTTCGGCGCAGATGACTCCATAAGTGCTTCATGACGATCAAGTGTTGTGCCAACGCCTCGGTCAATAACTTGCACGAACTGCATCGAAAGCGGATCTTTGAGCCCGTTTAAAAAATCGCAAGTTTGACTATGAATTGAGTTTAGAAATTCATCGGTTGCTGTTGAAACATCTCGAGCCTTAAGCTCAAGAATGGCTCCGAGAGAAAAATCCTTAAAAATCAAAAATCCGTCTTCGAATCCCCATACTTGAAGTTTGTCGACTAAGCCTTGTTTAATCATTTTCGTCCTTTCAAATTATTTTTTGTAAATCGCACACGTTTTGAGGCAAGCGGGAAGCTACTGAAAACCACAGGCATGAAGTAAAATCTCACCCAATGAAGAAGATAGTTTTCAGGCTTTCCCGCTTTGCCAAATTTTAAAAGCAGAGCAAGACCAAATGCTGGTACCCAAGTGATGAAAAATTTGTATGGCAAACCTCGAAATAAGAAGTTAAGCACTGCCAGAAAAAGAAAGACAGCGAGTAGATCTACGATCTCAAATCCAAGAACCAGTGCTTTTTTATCAAGGCAGCGATAAACTTCAGACGTTTTGAGTGCCATAACGATCCCCCCTTAGAATCAGTGAATTAAACTTTGAATCAAAGACACAATGGACTCAGCCCCAAACCCAACGATTGCACCAACCACCGCGCAAAAAAGATGCTGGCGCGCATTTGGGTGTCCAGCCACAAAACTCAGTCCAGCCACTGCCAATCCGCACATCGCACCCAACGGCAGAAGAGTTCCTACAAGTTTATTTTGAACTGCTTGCAGTGAGCTTTCGACTGAACCAAATGCAAGGCCTGGAGACATTGCCAACAAGCTAGTGATGAGAGCGTAGAAGCTCGTAAAGTTTCGTTTTGCTTTGCAGATCTTTAGCTTCTGAGCTTGGAAACTTTTTTCCTTCAAGATTAATAAATTCCTCATAAGTCATATCCTTTTGTTTAGGTTTAAATTTCTTAAGTACGTTTTTGATTTTTGAAAATATTCGGGCTTTCATTCCTATTCCTCCTCGTCGTCAAAATCGGATTCTTCTTCTCCAAAATCTTCATCGTCGTAGTCTTCATCATCAGAATCAGATATAGTTCCATCCAGGGCGCTCGAAGTGGTTTCCATAATGTCATCAAAGTAATCCCGCAAATTATTGTTTGTCCTGCGCTCATCAGACGGGAGCAAATCCCAAAGCTCTTGGATTTGATCTTCAACTTCTTCTGCGACAAGATAGCTCTCTCGGTCTGTGCGCCCGTCGATGTCATCTAGCAAATATTCACTCAGATGTTCAATGATGGCCTCGACTTCGCAAGTTCGATATTCACTTGAGATCAGATCAAAAAACTCTTCACACTTTTCAAATAATTGTTCGCTTAACATTAAATACTCCCTTACAGCTCAAGGCCGGTTTGAAATTGAACGACTGATCTTTTTATTTTTGAAACTGAGGCATCACAGATTTGACTAATGACGTTCCCGCCCATCTGAAGACGTCTTGCTATTTGCTGCTCTGAAAGCTTGCACCAAAATCGCAGATACACGATTTTCTGTGCTATCATTGGCAGACTTAAAACTGCTTCTCTCACGCTGTGATTTTTAAAATTTTGAATCTCGATTTCGAAATTGTTTGGATCGTATTTCCGAGCCTCGTTTGGTGGAATTGCGATCACTTCATCCCAAATTGAAGGTTCTGTGACCGAGCGATAATCACTCGCACCCCTCATAAATCGGCGGGCGATAAACTTGTCCCCGGCAAGTCCCCGTTTCAGGCTTCTAAGTCCTTTATTTTTGAGCTGACAAACTCTGGGCTGAGAAAGTCGAAACTCTGTCGCAATCTCAACTTGAGTGCGACCTTCGAGATAAGTTGCACGTAAAATCTCGGCTTCACGCTCAGGGATCTGGCTCAGCATTCGTTTAATCAAATTGCGTTTAGCCGGTGTTTCTGATTTAGCGAGCGATTCGAAAATGGATTCGAAGTTTTCCTCGCAGATTTCTTGGTAGGTCGAAAACGCTATGAGGGCTTCACGGCGGCCAGACTGATACCATCTAAGGTATGACTCCCAATTGTTTGAATCCCATGACTTGCAGATCTCTTTGAGCTCAATCGTCGGGATCTCAACTCCTGAGCCGGTCAACCAAGATCGTTCTATGTTCTTTTTCATTTTTTACTCCCATCCGCCCCGTTAATCGAAGCGAGATGGTGGACTACTTTGCGAGATCGGCACCGATCACGTGCCAAGGGCTTAAAGCTCAGAAAACAAATAGGAATTTGATCTTTTTTTGCGATTATCCGAATATGGATAATCAATCGAAATTATCCATTTGTGGATAGCCGAAGTTGAGAAGCTCGTGATTTCAAATTCTTAGGATTATCCATTTGTGGATAAGTGGAGATGCCCGATTTCTACCGCCATTAAGAAGTGCGGTGGCGGGATTGAGTTGCAGAGCTTATTGCGTTGACAGAAGTTGATTGGGTTTCTAGCCTGTTTTCTCGAGACCAGGAGAACACAAATGAGAGAACTCAAAAGTATTTTAATTACTGTCAAAGTCACAGATGGATTATTTGGTAAAGAAGTGTCAGTTGGAGCCTTTTATGAAAGCGGCGGCCACACTTGGATATGGCAGGTCATTGAAGCAGATTGGCTAGTCACGCTTGAGCACAAATGGCGAATAAAGGGAAAGACCGCACAGTCAGTGATTTATGGCTTTATGAATAAAAAATTTGATACTTGGAATGAACTTTGGCCTGCTGTTAAAATTCATCTACAAGAACAAAAAATCGAAATCCCCGAGGAGAAATGTATTCCCGACTATAGAGTTCTAGCAAATCGCAAAGAGAAAGAGTTCGTGATTTTTGACCACCGTAAAATACATTCTATATTTCAGGCAGTTTTGAGAACGAGAGAAGTTGAGGCAATCATATCAAAAATAAAAGAAATAGGATCAGATAATGCCACGTTTGAAGTCTTCAAAAAAAATGAGCTCTGCAAATCAGAGGAAGCGATAGAACAAGTGCGCCAAGAATACGCCCAGATGGTCGGAATCTGACATGACTGATGAAGAGTTAATGCAGGTTGTAGCTGAACTTTTACCTAGAGCTGACAAATTTACGAGGCGAGATCCTAAGGTTCGAGAACTCACGAGCATAATGCGAGCCAATCTTGATAAATTGGTCGAGGTAGAGAGACGAGTCTCCGCAGTAGGGCCAACTGAATACCCCCATGAAAATGACCTGGGACAGATCGCCGGCTTGAAGACTGCGATTAGAGGGCTCGAGATTGAGTTAGCCGACTACGTAAACGAATTGGAAGATAGAGCTCAGGCAACTCAGATCAGTGCAAACAACGTAAATGTTTCTCGGCAGATGCTCATTGTTACGAAAATCATTACTGGTATTTATGCCATATCACTATGTCTGTCGTTCGTCCAAAGCTACATCGCTTTCAGGCAGCTTCAAACCTCAAGCGCTAGCACGCCTGTATCGCCAACAATAACGGTTCCAAAGCAATCGGAGAAGCCAAAGTTTGAATGTCCGCCGGTCAAACCAAAGACTTCACCTACTGTTAAAAAACCAGAATTAAAAGAAGACGAAGACTAGGTCGCCCCCAAATTCGTATGTATTTGTTTTAACCATCTTCGAGAGGCGCGGGAGCTGGTGATGTGCCTATGCGTCCCCAAAAGGTGGATGGCACCTCTAACGACATTTCCTCTTTCTCAAATTGCCGTCCGAGCCATGAATTTCTCTTTTGATTTTTTCAATGGTTATGGCGCGCCAATTTAAAATTTCGACTTCATTTCCTAAATCCGATTTGACTTTAAAACTTACCTCAAAAAAATGTCCCATTGCCATTCTTAAATCTTTTGGCACTT
>JAYUEB010000060.1:0-7666 GCA_043739525.1 Bdellovibrionales bacterium | reverse complement strand
ATTAATTCAAAACGCCAGGACACGATTAGCTTCAGCTCAAAAGAAACCCAATTGGGACATCCAATTGAAGAAGCCAATACTTACAATGCCGAAATTATTCTTGCATCTTTCAACGAGTTCATTCCAACTCTACCTCCTGAAATGGCGAATGTCTTACTTCACAATGCACCGATGACAGATAATCCCCCGATCGAGACAAGTCAGTATCTTGATTTTGGACGCAACCTCGATCGAATTTATCAACTCGAAGTTCGCTGGGGAAGTATGCAACAATATCTCGGTTACCTCGTTGACATTAAACTCGATGATGTACGCGGCTACTACTATTTAAAAGCGGACACCAATATCAATGATCAATTTAAAAACTGGAAAGCCCTCGATCAACAAACGCGCACCCAGCTCGTTGATTGGCTCACACAAATTTGTACGAATGCCGAACATGATATGGATACTTGTACAAATAAAGTTTCAAATTTATCTACAGAAAAAGACCTTCACGCTTTTTACGACTACTACTTCCCGTTAGCCGAATCTCATTGGAACGATTATTTTGAAATCTCAAATGCTCGCGACGATGCCGCTTGGTCAGGCAACACAATGGGCGTTCCTTTTAAGGACCCACAAGATGCTGCGATCTCAAGTTTTTTAAAAATCAATATCGAAGACGAGTGGAGATGGGCCGATTGGCATCTTGACCTTAATTTAGTTCCCGATGCCCTCACTCACATTGAGTTTGCTCCTGGCCAGGTTCCTCACGTCAATGGAGTCGGCGGTAGCACGATCACCATGGACGAAAATTCACCTCTCACAGAATACAATGTACAATGGACCATTCGGCACGAATACGGCCATACGCTTGGCTTTAAAGATTGTTACATTGAGTTTTATGACATTCATTTAGGGGCCATTGTCAGCTATCAGTTTGATACAACTAATTTGATGTGCTCTCGTAAAGGTAAGTTAAAACAAACTCACTACGATGAACTTAAGAAAAACTATATGAGATAAAGAAAGTTTGAGCGTGATTGAAGTTCTGCCCCACAATCCGGAATGGCTGAAACAATTTCAGCAGATTAAAGACCGTGTGTGGCCACAAGTTCAGGGCCACGCGCTTGCTATTGAACATGTCGGGAGCACCTCTGTTCCCGACCTTGCCGCAAAACCTGTGATTGATATTGCGATTATTGTAAAGTCTAAACAAGATAGCCTCAAAGCAATCGACCAATTGAAAACAGTCGGCTACGAACATCGTGGTGACCTTGGGATTCGAGATCGCGAAGCTTTTTACGCACCCGCTGGCACGATTAGACATAATTTGTACGTTGCTTTAAATGAGAGCCTCTCCCTCAAAAACCATCTTCTCTTAAGAAATTTTTTGTTAAAAAATCCCGGCGTTCGAGATGAGTATTCTCAACTTAAGCTCACACTCGCACACAAATTTCCAGACAGCATCGATCTCTACTGTGAAGGAAAAACCCAATTCATTGTTGGAATTCTGAAACAACTTGGTCTCACCCAAAATGAGCTTCACGAAATTACACTCGCCAACACAGTGAGCGTAGCGACGACGGATCGTCTTTTCTTGAGAGAACTTAAATCTGATGATTTCGATTTTCTCTACGATCTTTTTAGAAATCCCGAAGTCATGAAGTACTATCCCTATCTTCGGAACCGTGAACAAACTTCGGAATGGCTTCAATTTAATCTCGATCACACTCAAAAATACGGCTACGGCAAATGGATTATTGTCAAAAAAGAAAACTTGATGCCCATTGGCCACACGGGCATCGTCATGATTGATGTCGACGGTGTACCTGAGCTCGAGCTTGGATATTTTTTGGATAGCTCCTGCTGGGGCCTAGGCTACGCAACAGAAAGCGCAAAGGCCGCTTTAAAAATTGCATTTACAAAATTAAAAAATCCGCGTGTCGTCTCAACCATTAACCCCCTCAATTTGCCTTCAATTGCAGTAGCCGAACGACTTGGCATGCAAAGAGAAAAGACAGGTTGTCGCGCCAGAGCCGGCGGATCCTCTTGGGATTGCGATCTCTATGTCTTGAAAGGAAATAATTAATGCGACCTGAATTTATTAAACACTTTTCTGAAATCCAAGATCCCGACAATTCCAAATATCCAGGTAGCGAGGAGCTGCTTTCAATCGGATCACCATTTGCAAAAAAATTTGGTTTTAAAAAATTAGGAATTCATCATGAACTTCTGCGTCCGGGCCGACGAACTTCGTGGCCGCATGCCGAGTCTGATGAAGAAGAGTTTGTTTACGTCATTGAAGGCAATCCAGATGCGTGGGTTGACGGCCAACTTCATCGCCTAAATCCTGGAGATGGCGTTGGCTTCGCCCCAGGCACAGGCATCAGTCACACATTCATTAACAACACAGAATCAGATGTACGCCTTCTCGTTGTAGGCGAAGCGAGTAAAAAAGAAAACAAATGCGTTTATCCCGTTCACCCAAAGCGAAACGAGGAAATCAAATCTCAAGGTTTTCTTTGGGAGAACTACCCTAAACAAAAGATGGGACCCCACGACGGAAGTCCTGATAAAATGAAAAAATCTTAGTCCGTACATTCATGGAACATTTAGGTTCTCGACAATGGTCTATAGAGAAAGCTAGGACAAAAGCCGATGCAACAATGCAGGAGATTTATGAAAAAATTCTTAATGACCACAATTTTATGTTCCATGTTTTTAGGCCATTATGCTTTTGCCCGCTTCAATACTTGTACTGCAAGAATAGAAGCTGCGGATCGAAAACCAGGCCCGGTTAAATTTGAAGTTACCGAGACCGGAAAAATCCAAATGAAGCCGCAGTATCTAAAAGACGAAGTCAGCCTCCATCAAACTTCTAACGGATATGAGCTCGTTTTCCTAAATAATCAAGGCACCTATACAAAAATTGTTACCACGACAGCATTAGACAACAATCGAATCTCACACATCTCATTTCTTTCTGAAGTTACCAAGGCTGGCACCAATCCTAAATCCCAATTTGACGACTACTTTGGTTGGACAGGAGACGACTGCTGGCTTTCGCGTATGACTAAAACCTCTGTCATTGACGGAAAAATGCAAACCTACGCAGAAATTGATAAAAGTCTTTGTCAGCAAGTGCAAGGTATCGTTCATAACCAAATCGGCTATCGTCCCCCTGCGGGGTCACCAGAATTTAAGAGTATCGAAACAGCAATAAAAGATTTTATTACACAAAATAAAATTGGGCTTGGAACTATTGGCTCCGAGCCTTATTCCGATGCAAAATCAGACACTGATCTCATTCAAAGTTTGTCTGTGCAATGTGGCTGGAACCTGTTTAAAAAAGATCAAGTCATTCCTCCACCACCCGATACTCCACGTCGAAAATCAGGTACTGTTACTGTTGACGGGCACTAAATATTATAAATAGCTTTGTAGAGTTCGGCGGTCGTCTCTGCAACTCCGATGAGTTGCCAATATTCAAAACCTGTTAACTCAGTTTTGCGTACAACTTCCATAATCTCTTGAGAATGGCCCTGATCAAGCTCGCCATGCGATTTGAAAAACTGCATATGCTCAGGATTAATTTTTAGAATTTTGACAATGTCTGGTCCATATTTTGGACCGAAGGTTCCACTGATTCCTTCAAGAACTGCAGCCATGCAGAGTCTGCCCACCGGAAAATGAGTCGCCAAAAACATGGCGTAAGAATAATAAGCCGTCGTTGAATGATGTGCATGTGTGGTTCTTGGATCAGCACCTTTGTATCCAGTGCCAGAAAGATCGTTCAAAATCCAAACCCAATGTGATTTCTCTTCTTCTGCATGATGAATCAGGTAATCTCTCGCAATTTGGTGGCGCATATCAAGCGAGGCGGCTGACAGGGCAAATGAACTTGAACTTCTCAACACTTGTTGAAAAAGTCTCAAAAGAAGATTGTGATAATCCTGAATATTTAATTTTTTACTTATGAGCTTTTCGAGGAACAAATTATTTTTCTCAAAACCAGCAACAGCCTTCTCAATGCAAGCTTCAAGCTCTTTTAAATTAGATTGTTTATAGTCTAGTTTCTGAGTGAGGGCACTTTGGTATTCGAGCATATTCTTCCTTGAATAAGTAAATCTCATTATAGCTCGCGTCCTAAAGCTTCTCAACGCAAATTCATTTTAGTCGGCCATTGGAGACAAGACTTATATCCAGTTTTAATTATTTAGTCTCACGAGGTATTGCGGCTAAGCCGATGAATTAACTGGTGGAAAACCAAAATTCTGAAGAAATAAAACCTGAGTTCATAAAGCCTCAACTTTCAACAAAGTTGTACAAAAACTGTTATTTGTTTTTGCAAACTCACTACACCACAAAAATATTCGACGAAGTATGTGCCGAACTCGGAATGCCAAAAAATTATTTGCTCTCAAGTCACAACTGGATTTCCCTCGAGTTCGGAAAAAGATTTGCGAGTCTCGTGAGACAGAAAACTGGAGACCCAGAGATTTACAGAAAAATAGGTCGAACTTATTTTTCAGCAGAGACCTTTAACGCTATTGACCACACGATTCTTAAAAGTTTGACTCCTGGAATCGTACTCAATCTCATCAAGAAAAATTATCGCATTTCAAATGTTGCATGCGAACTTCAAACCTCAAAACCTTCTCGTGGGCATTTACAATTCAATATGAAAAGCAAAGAACCAATTTACATCGATCTCGTTCAGAATACGCTAGGAGCATTCGACTCTCTCAAAGAGATTTTCGACTTGAAGGCATTTGAATGCACGGCTGATTTTGATCTTGAGAAGAACCCACTGGAGTTTACGGTCCATGTTAGGTACTCAGCTTATTTATTTCTGTTACGACGTTTTCAAAAGAGTGCATTCTACCTTGTTTTAGCTAGTATTATTGGTTTTGGCCTCCAGTACCTAGAAAGCTTTTCAGGAGTTCGCCTTGTACCGATTCTGGGAGTTCTTATTTTGGCGGGCTCGATCGTATTTACAAAGCTTTATCAAAGCATGAAGGTGCTTCAGAAAACCGACAACGATCTTCACGACAAGAATATTCAAAAAGATTTAACGATTTATGAAAAGGCTGAGCAACTCGAGCGTCGCTTCAACGAAGCAAACTTATTGAAGCAGCTCTCTGGAGAGCTTATTTCACATCTTGAACCCGCTCGAGTGATCGACGAAACTCTAAGAGCTTGCAACGAACACTTTAACTTTTCTCGAGTTGGAGTGTTTTTACACTCACCCCAAAGGCAAAGGCTCTACTTGAGCTCAAGCCTCGGTTTTCAACTCGGAGGTCAAGCTGCCAATATTGAGTTCGTATACCCAAATCCCAATGCAAAAGATGGCTTCTTTGCAGCTGTACTTGAAACCGGAGAGTCCTCTCTCATTACAGATGTCGAGCGCTACAAAAGATCACTGAAACCAGAAAATCGAGCGCTCATTGAGAAATTGAGTGTGGGCTCAATGATTCTGGCGCCATTACAAAGCAGTAAAAATAAATTCGGCGTGCTAGTCGTTGCCCGAAATATCGGAGACGCCCCACTCAGTCCAGCAGAGGTTTCTCTCGTCGAAAACATTGGTTCAATCTTCTCACTCTATTTCGACAATGCCTTAAATCTTGAAAATGAATCGAAGCTAAGACAAATTTTTCAAAAATATGTTCCGAAACAGGTTCTCGATACGATTGTTGACTCTCATTATTTAAGTACTGGTACACTACAGCCGCAACGGCGCATGATCGTATCCTTTTTCGCCGATTTGAGGGGCTTTACTGCAGCGACTGAGAACATTCCGGCCGAACAAGTATTCGAACTGGTCAATATCTACTGCAGATTTTTAGCTGACAAACTCGCAAAATACGGCGCCATCATAGATAACATCATTGGCGATCAGGTAGTCTGTTTTTTCTCTCCGAAAGATGCCTCGGATGTCGACTACGTCTCAAAATCCTTCGATGCGCTGACTTCAGTCATTACTGATGTCAGCATTTTTCAAGAGGAACTCACTCGCAAAGGTTACCCTGCTCTTCGATTCGGAATCGGAATGAATTACGGCGAAGCCTCTGTTGGATCTGTTGGTACAGACAAGAAAATGAATTTTACTGCTCTAGGCACGACAGTCAACTTAGCCGCGCGTTTGCAAGCCGTATGTAAAAGATTTAAGACTGGCCAAGTTGTAGCGTGCCTTTCACAAAGTTACATAGAAGCTCTCGGTATTGGAGAAAACGTCCACTTCGAATCTCAAGTTTTAAGGGGGTCTACAGAGGCTACCGAATTTGTGGTTCTCTCGGATATAAACTTCGATAACTTCCTCAAAAAGACTCGCAAGGCATCTTAATGTCGCAGAAAAATAGGGCACTCAATCGAATAGACCAAAAAATTACTGACACCTTTACGTGCGTAATCAGTTGCGACTCAACTAACATGTATGCAAAACTTATCAACTACAATTCGGTAAGCCTTCTTATTTTTAGTCCCCAATTTTTTGACAATAAACACGATTCGATCGAGCAAATTGATTTGTTTCTTGGCGAACGAGTTATCTGTAGTTATACCAATCCAACAATAAAAAGAATTTCACCCGAAGATGGCACGATCGCCATTGAGCTGTTAAGAGTTACTGATAAAGTATTTAATCCTGAACTTCGCTGTGAATTGAACTTCGTGAAGCAAGGTATCTTTTGCGGCGAAGACCCTCTCAGTATCGGTTCTACGATTTTTTTCAGAATCAAAGATATTTCGTCTTCTGGATTACGGCTGATCACGACAAAAAGCAATTTACATTTAACTCCTGGCCTACAGCTCAACAATTTTGACCTGACATTTCCAGGTTTTCCAACAATGAAAGCCAACGTCAAAATCGTCAATTCACGCGCGACAGAAGATTCTCTTGAATTTGGCTGCATTTTTGTCTCTCCCTCAAAGGAACTCACCATAATTCTGCAAAGAAATATGATTGCAAATTCTGATGCGAACGCCGTCGACATTAGCCATCTCCTCAAAAATCAAAAAAACTTCAGAGGGCACATTCGAACAGCAATTATTAGTGGCGATAATGAATATAATGAAATTTTAAAACTCAGATGGAGAGCTTATAAAAACGAAGGTAAAGTTTTAGACGATTCAAACTGGGATCAAATGAAGGACGAGTACGACACGAGATCTCTCATCTACGCAATACAAATAGGTCACACCGTCGTAGCCACATTTCGATTTGTCTTCGCGCAGAGAGAGGAAGACTTACCTTTTGAGAAGTTTTTCAAATTCGAAAGTATTCCGAGATTTCGAGGTTACACAAAGGCAGATGTCGTTGAAATTTCTCGTCTGGCAATCGATCCTCTCTTTCAAGGTTCAGACATTTTTGTGACAATTATGCAAAATATCGTAGTCGAAGGAACGGTAAAAATACAAAATAAGTATTCTGTTTGTTTAGCTACGAGAAATATCTCAAAATATTATACGGCCTTCGGAGCATTTGGCGTTTCTGAAGAAGTTGCCCATCCGACCCTTAAAGACGAATTTCTAAGACTTTATTGCTTTGACGTCGAAAAATTTTTCATGAAAGAAATGAATTCGTTCGGATGGTTTAAGGTCGCAAAACCTGTTATGAAATATTTTGATAGATTTAAACTTCCTGTAAAATCACCAGTCGGGATCAAATATTACCTAAGGTTTA
>JAYUEB010000059.1:0-2554 GCA_043739525.1 Bdellovibrionales bacterium | reverse complement strand
GATTTCAGTTAAGCCACCAATTGCGATATTACCAGCACTAAAAATGGGAGCGATATCGGTAGCCTTCGGTACAACCGCTTGCTTACTTAAACCCTGTTCAATCAAAGGCCGAATTGGATTGGATGGAGATAGTGCATCGAGAATCTGTTCTTTAATCTTAGGCAGGTTCGCTATGAAATTTGAAAGTTCGTCGAACAAACGAGGAAGTACCACAACGCCAATCCCTACAATCACAGCGGTCATCGCTAGAGCCATTAAGGCAATTGCTATGGATTTTTTAAGTCGTTTTTTTTCAAGCCAATTCAAAACCGGAGACAAAGAGACCGCAACTAAACTCGATAAAAACAAGATCATCAAAAGAGGAGCCAGAACCTTCAGACAAACCAATAACAAAATAGCCGCTAATACCGAAACGATGGTTTTAAAAGGCAGATGAAGCCTGTAAACCTGTTTTACTTCGGACTTTTCTAATTCTTGCATGCGCTTCTCAAATTTCTGCCTTAAGGCAATAGGCGATTCATTTCTGCAGGTGTTGGAATCCGACACGTATCTCTTTTTCCGAAAATACGATACCGATTTTTAGCAACGAGACTATAAATCAAATCACGGAAGGTCGACGGGACTATAAGAAAAATTTTCACGAACTTCCAAACTCCGCCAAGATCCGCGAGAAGCATCAAGATCGCATGTGATCTTTGATATGCTCTTTCTTCTCTGAAATAAACAATCGAATCCAAATTTGGAGCCTTTTTACCAGCAGTATTTTTGAGATACTTTTTGGCAGCCTCACCTTGCAAAGAAGCAAATCGAAGCGTCTGAGATGTATCGGCTTTCAACAGCCAATCTACTAGGCCGTTACATAGATTACAATATCCGTCGAAGAAAACGATTCTCATAGGATTGTTTATACGAAAAATTCTCTTGGATATAAAGCTGAAAAGCGCTTAAAAAACTTTAGCCTCAAAGACAATGCCATTTTTTGGTATTTCGAACAAAATATACACAGTATATTCACAATGAAAAGGTCGCTCCGTCGTGCCTAAACTCGTATAGTTCGGCCCACGTCTTGCTCTTAGTATCCTCATGCTTTTCAACTTGAAAAAATCCTTATTACTGAACTTCTTTGTCGCCCTTCATTTCGCGCTTATTTCAGCCTCGACTTTTGCCGAAACAACCCACTTAGAATGCCAAGACCTGTTTTCAAGGGATCAGTTTTCAACAACAGAATCCCTCGGGATCGATCATGTGATTCAAGTTCAGACCTACCTTGATGATACAGTCCATAGTCTCAATCAAATGCGAGGCGAAAATGGACTGGTGAACGATACGATCTGGATCGAAAATAAAGATGACGGAACTCATACCGTTCGCGCCGTTCAAAGTGACACCTCACCAACAAACATTGCATCCGATCTTTTAGTCCAAACCGAACTTTTGACCCGTTCAAGAGACAGAGCTGCCGGTAAGAATTTGAGCCGTGTCCTTACTACGTTAAAAACTTTAGTTCGCCATAAAAATTCAGGATTATTTTTTGGTTGGTACTCGACTCATCAATCATCGACGGTTTCAAGTTATGCGATTTCGTCCATCGACAATATGCACTTAGCTATTGCCCTCTGGACGATTAAAGAGACTTTTCCGGGAACGGAGTTGGCTCGACAGGCTGAAGAACTGTTCTCTCCAATGAATTTCTCGATGTTTTATGACGTCCCAACTGGCCTCATCCACGGAAACTTCTCTTTTAACGACGGTGTCTGGACACGTGACGCTTATAACTTTGCCAATATCGGATCAGAAGCACGTATTCTCTATACAGCTGGCTGGGCACTCGGCTTATTTAAAAATTATTCTCATCATTCTGACTTTGTTACTCGGGCTTGCAAAGCTCTTGAATGCGAAATTTTAAAGACTCAACAGGGCATGCTGTTAAGACTCTGGACCGGTTCGGCTTTTCAATTATTTTTTCCGAAGATGTTTGTCGGCGAGCAAAACTTCTCTGACGTCCTCAAAAAAATCTATGTGGCAGATGGCAACTATATGGTGGCCGAGGGCTTGCGTCGGGGACTTGCGCTTCCCGCTGGTTGCTCTCCTTGCGTGATCGGAATGGCGGCCGACAAAGACAAATTATATTCGCTCTACAATGCCAACGCCGGAAATATTGGGCTCGTTAGCACAGACAATAAAGATGTTCAAAATTCGGCCGCGACAGCCACTTGGGAGTCGTCGGTCACACCCAATGCTCTCATCATGGCTGCTACTTCTAATATCGCTCAATTTTTACCTATCTTGAAACAAGCCGAAAATTTAAAATCCGGAAGTGACAAACTCTACATGCCCGGAATGGGCTGGGCAGATGCCGTGAATGTCTCTGGTCCACTCGTTGGCACCGTCATCCCTGCACAAGTTGCCGTCAATCAAGCCGTCATCGCGATGTCGCTCCTCCAAATGTTATCTTCAGATGGCCTTAGTGCGAGCGCTCGGGCGATTCTTAAAAATCCCTCAGTTCAAAGAGACCTGAGCATTGCCTACCAAATTGTTGACGGCACTTTAGTTG
>JAYUEB010000058.1:0-2555 GCA_043739525.1 Bdellovibrionales bacterium | reverse complement strand
ATTAGCTGGCAAAAAAAGCCGACTGAAATATGCGTGGCTTTCAACTTGCGGAACAATGGCAAATGAAAATGCGCTTAAAATGGCTCGCCAAAAGCATTCACCTGCGAAAATGATCATGGCGATGGATCATGCCTTCGCCGGCCGATCGCAGGCGATGGCTGAGATCACCGACAATCCAACCTACCGCCAGGGTTTGCCTGAATATCGCGAAGTTTTGCGAATTCCATTTTATGATGCGAACAATCCAAAGAGTAGCGAAAACTCTTTGCGCGTGATGAAAGAACATGTTGCTAAATTTGATAAGCAAATTGCGACTTTTGTTTTTGAACCGATGTTAGGCGAAGGTGGTTATCGTCGGGCTCCACGTGAATATTTTGTGCCTATGCTTGAGTTTTGTAAGCAGCAAAATATCGCGATCTGGTTTGATGAAGTTCAGACTTTTATGCGTACCGGAGAGCTCTTTGCTTTCGAAACACTTGACCTTGGAAAATATGTCGACCTTTGTACGATCGCAAAAACCTTGCAAACCGGCGCGACCCTTTATACAGAAGAATACAATCCAAAACCAGGCCTCGTTTCAGGTACCTTCTCAGGTGCTTCAGCAGCCATTTCTGCGGGAATCGAATGCCTCGATATTTTAGTAAATGACAATTATCTTGGTCCAAAAGGTAAGATTAATCAGATTCACAGCGACTTTGTTGGAATGTTGAATCGCCTTAATGAAACGACTTGCAAAGATCAAGTACGTGAAGCAGGAGGAATGGGGCTTATGCTCGCATTTACTCCTCTCGACGGCGGCAAAGATACCGTGAACACGCTTCTTCAAAAATTTTACAAAAATGGATTGATCGCGTTTTCATGCGGTCAGAATCCTTATCGCGTAAGATTTTTAGTTCCTGCGATTATCGAGCAAAAAGATATTGAACTCACCGCAAAAATTATTGAGAAGTCGATTCACGAAATGATGTAATGAACTGGAATTGAATGATGGATTTTCTCGCCGTCTGCCGTAAATTCATTTCTATTGATTCGAGCCCCGGAAGTGGTAACTGGGAGCTTGTCCAATACGCGGCAGAGCTCTGTCGAGAGGCCGGGCTGCACGTTGATATTCAGCAGGAGAATCTCAACGGAATTTTACAATCCAATATCATTGCAAGGCCATCGGAACAGATGCCGGCAGAAGAGTTCATGCTACAGACACATCTCGATACTCCAGACCCTGGGGCTTTTGCGCTGTGGACTAAGACCGGTGCCAATCCGTTTAACGCTAGCATTTATCAAGATGCAATTTACGGTTTGGGTGCCGCTGATGTGAAACTTGATTTTTTATGTAAGCTCGAAGCGATTCGGCCAATGGTAAAATCAAAAATGAAAATCCCATTTGTTCTTGTCGGTAGTTTTGGTGAAGAAATAGGAATGCAAGGAGCGATCAAGCTGATCCGTAAGAAAAAAATATCGGCGAAGCGCGCGCTGGTGGGTGAGCCTAGCGGAATGAGACTTGTTCACGCTGGCAAAGGTTTTGGAAATGTTGAAATCGAGATTCCATTTTCAACTGAAGAAATCGAGTATCGTCGTCGTCATGACTTGAGCGAGAGTTCAAGCACGCAGAGTAAAGTTTTTATCGGGCGCGCGGCACACTCGTCAGTTCCTGAAATGGGCGACAACGCGATTCGTAAAATGTTCGAGTATTTCACCAAACTTCCTGAAGGGCTCATGCTGATGGAAATGCAAGGCGGAATTAATCACAACACCGTTCCCGCAAATGCGGTATTAGAGATCGACGTCGTGGGTGGCATTAAAGACGCGATCGGGAAAAAGTTAGAAAAAGTGATTAAAGTGATCTCGCAAGTTGAAGAAGATTTTAAAAACTTTCCAGATAAAAGTTTTGACCCTCCCATTCCAACAATGAATATCGGTATGGTGCGCACACTTCCGGATCATATTAAACTGACGGGCTGTTGCCGTGTTCCGCCGACGGTCACGACCGAAAGCTTTGAAAATTGGATGGAGTTAATACGCACGACCTGTGAGTCGATTGGTGGCGTTTTTCGAGTCACAGACTATAAGCAGGCCTTCAAAAACCAAGTTGATTCAAGCTTTTTGAATATTTGTCAGGAGCAACTTAAGACGCTGGGCATGAGTTCAGAGCTGGCAACGCAGGCAGTAACGAACGAGGCAAACGTTTTCAGTCGATTTGGAATAGAATGTGTCGTTACTGGTCCGGGACAGGGTGTTGGCAATTCCCATGCACCCAATGAGCATGTCAATATAGGCGACCTTAACAAGGCCATCGAGTTTTATCGCTTGGTTGCAGAGAAAGTTTGTCTATGAGTTTTGTTTTACGAAATGTTCATCTCCAAGATTTAAAGCAGTTGAGCGATCTCGCTGGACAGTTTTCTCTTTTGAATTTGCCAGCAGATAAAAAAGTTTTGACTGAAAAAATTGAGCGTAGCATGGCTTCTTTTGCTGGCGAGCTTCCACCGAAAGAAGCCGAGTATCTTTTTGTTTGTGAGGACCTCGAAGAAAGCGTTATCGTTGGTAGCTCACTGATTTTG
>JAYUEB010000057.1:0-2563 GCA_043739525.1 Bdellovibrionales bacterium | reverse complement strand
GGATTTCTGAAGACGCGGATCCTCAAGGTCAAATTGATTATCATCTTCTGGGACCGCACGGCCCGCTGGTGTTTCGACAGCAATCGCAGGCTTCGTTTCCTCATCAATACTTGCGTTTCGAAGACGCGTTCTCTGGGTTTTGTGATCGTTTGAAAGGGACTCTAAAAGTTTGTCGTAGAACTCAGGAAGCGTCGACATCTTCGCCCAAGAGCCGCCAGGGTAGATCGCAACGAGCTCTTCACCAGTATAATAAGAACTTTCAATTTGCCGAATGAGTTTATCAAATGTGAAGGGTCCCCATATTTTTCCTTCAGCATCTTGAACAATCCATTTTTGCGATTCACTCATAATCCTAGTGTAACTAAATTTCGAGGCTTTGAGGGGTCCAAGTCTTAGCTTTGTGAAACCACTTAAATAGTTCCATTTTGAAACCTGTCCCAATATGGCTCCGGTTTTTTTTTCAATTTGGAAAATTCGTGATTTCAAAAGGAGCTCTCACTCCAATTTCACTTTCCCGGGCGAAAGTCGAAGTCACTTGAGTCATGCGAATTTTTACAGGCACTAGCGCCGCGTCGAGATTTTTAAAAAGCTTTTTTACGGGGAATTTTTCCGCAAAATGATCGACGAGATTTTGCTACACATACATATTTTCTGCTCGCTTTTTTGGCATATTTTAAAATCGAGTCTTCATCGACTTTGGCATAGGCCTTGCTTTAGTAAAAGTCGTAACCAGGCTGGAGAAAAGCTTTTGATCAGATACCTTATCGCCACTTACATCTTAGCAGTACTCCTGATTTCAGGAATGGCGAAAACGGATCTTGGCAAAAATTATCTTCAGAACGAAAAAAGTTACCTTCATAATGCCCTCGATTATGACTTATTAAAGATTAAAAGTGCCGCGAACAAGATGTTGGTAGCACAGAATAAAGAATCTGGAGTTGTTCTCCCCCCAAATTTGAACAACTTTAGGTTCGAAATATAAAAGCTCCGACCCACCCCCTCCGGGAAAGAGCTTTGTTTAAACCCTAGGACCACCCCCTCCGGTACTAGGGTTTTTTTTTGCCTTTTTCTCGCCTGTGTGTTCAACTTCCAAGCAATTCAAAACGGGAGTTCTCTATGATTCGATACCTTTTCGCGTTGATAGCGACGCTTTTATATATGCTTTCATCGAAGACCTCTTATGCAAATTCAAATTGTCCGGAAACTGCCGATCCCATCGGGATCTGTGTAGCTGCGAACGGCGATAGCTTCAAATTTACTGAAAATCCAGACTGTGGCTTAGATGAATACAAAAGACATAACGAAACAGATCCAAGCCAGGCAATCAGCTCAGGCTTGAATGAAGAAAGTCTTCAGGTCACTTACATCTTAGAAAAAAATATTGTGACTTTGCCGGCCTATGTTTCAATGCGAATCGATGAGATTTATATGACTGCCCATTTCGAAGCGCGCACTTTAGCTCTTACAATTAAAGATGAAAAAAAGAAGGATGCGGCTGTTAAAAAAATCTTCGCACACGCTCGAGCTAAAAGCGTTTACGGTGGAGAAGTTTTTTCGCTAGACGCAAACTCGCACCCTCGCTCGGGTGGCTCACTTCGCTGCCGTATTTATACAGATCCTGCTTCATAAACGAACTGGAATCATTTCATCCTTTGGATGTCGGCTCCGAGGCTTTTTAATTTTTCTTCTAGTTTTTCATAGCCGCGATCAAGATGATAGATGCGACTGACAATGGTTTCACCTTTGGCAGCAAGACCCGCCAGAACAAGTGAAGCACTTGCTCGAAGATCCGTTGCCATGAGAGGAGCTCCCTGAAGCCCTCCCGGCTTACCATGAATAATCGCAACTCTTAAGTTTGTCGTGATTTCAGCACCGAGTCTGACCAATTCATTCACGTGCATAAAACGGTTTTCAAAAATAGTTTCAGTAATTGTACTCGTGCCAGTTGCAAGTAGCATGAGGGACATAAACTGAGCTTGCAGATCCGTCGCAAAACCTGGATAGGGTGCTGTTGTTACGTCAACTGCCTTCCATGAATTGTTCGATTCAATCGAAACAGTCGTCTTATCGTACTGAATTTTGAATCCCGATTCGCGCATTTTAAAAATGAGCGATTCGATATGTTCAGAATTGCAATCCGTAATTGTAATTGCACCACCTGTAATTGCTCCTGCAATGAGAAGAGTGCCCGCTTCGATACGATCAGCAATTACACTGTGCTCTGCGGGAGTTAGGCGGTCTACACCTTGAATTTTAATTTTTGCTGATCCAGCTCCTGAAATTTTTGCGCCCATCTTGTTGAGATAGTTCGCAAGATCTTCGATTTCCGGCTCTTTTGCGGCGTTATCAATTGTCGTTGTGCCGCTCGCCAGAGTTGCGGCCATCATGATGTTTTCAGACGCACCCACACTCGCAAAAGGCAAAAGAATTTCAGCGCCAATGAGTCTCTTAGCTTTCGCAACAACGTAACCTTCTTTTAATTCGATGCTCGCGCCCAAAGCCTTCAGACCATCCAAATGAAGATTGATCGGCCTCGAACCAATGGCGCAGCCGCCGGGTAAGC
>JAYUEB010000056.1:0-2571 GCA_043739525.1 Bdellovibrionales bacterium | reverse complement strand
TAAAACGGCTAAGTTGGCTAAAAAAATTAGCCGGATTAGCCAAATTAGCCAGCGGTAGGTCTTCGAACTGTCATATTTAATCGGAAACGGCGTAATGGAACTCATTGTAGAACTCCCCAAATTTCCCGACGAAGTTGTCCGTCGTGCTCCCGAGCGTCAAGTTTGATAAGGTAACGATGGCCCTCTAGAACTTTCACGATTTCAGAGGTCTTAAGTTTATCTCTTACGCATCTTGGGCCGTATTGATAAATCAAGGACGGATAAACTAACTTGAGCTGCTTTTTATATATCCAATCTAAAACCTCCTTTGCCTCTAAAAGCTTTTGGTCAGTTTGAGCTACGCTCTGAAGTCTCAATGCTTCTGAAAGGTAAAATCGAACAATTTCAATGGCTGATTGAAGTTTCTCATCGGTCACAACTTGTATCAACGGATCATTAAAGACGCTCAATATACCTGCCACTCTCAAAACATGCTCTAGACTTTTGCTTGCGAAAGCCCGAATCGATCGGTACTTTCCATTCTCAGAAGTTTCCATTTCAACGGAGTTGTAAAACTCAATTGCGGATAAGTTTGCTTTATCATCCAATCTTAGGCCGGAGGGATTGAGTTCATTTCGTGAACCGGAAGCCAGAGGGATTTTCTCCTTCAAAAGTTCTTTTACTCTGGAGTAGTAATTTTTTAATTCAGAGTTATGAGAGAGATCCAAAGAAGAATATGTTCTGGTTCCAGCTTTTGATTTAGGCCATGCCGTTAGACAACGGGATAGAAAGCCCTGACCTGAAGCTATGGCGCTTCCAAGAATCTTATTTGCAACCACCGGTTGGATCATTTGGTGCATGGATACTCTTCTTCCATAAAGCTTCGTGGTACCATCGCTTGCTCTAGTTCTAGTAATGTCTGAGCCATCCCACATACTACTGAAGCCTGCCAATGATTTGAGAATGTTCTCGTCGTTCATTGCGTGACCACCGACTAGGCGTCCACCCTCGTCAGAGAAAATTCCTATCGAAGGAAAGCTAAACTGCAAAAGTTTAACGACACCCTCGTAAGTTGGTTCTTCAATAATCATAACTGGCGTTATGGGTGCGAGCGGAGGGGGACCCAAATCTCTTATTGCTACTTCAATATCAGACCTTGAGAGTCTTCTGCTTTTGGCAAGGACATTGTTTTTGGATTTCTTGTAAGCCTCATTTTGAATTTCATATTCGGCACGGGCCTTGTCATATTCCTTATGCTCTGCTTTTTCCCATTCTCGATGAGGGCGTAGAACTATTTTGTCCAATGCGGATTTTCGCTCTCCTGACTCCGCAATGGTAAGAAAAAATTCGCTTAATGGGTGAACTCGACCATTGATCTCGATGTTTCGCTGTGCTTGAACTGCAAGGGTCGCCCCGGCCAAAATTGATTGAGCACAAACGGCATCTGGTGCTTTCACGCAATCAACGAGAACTTTAGCAGCAGGGGCAAGAATATCGCCGAGTGCAGAAATCGGGAATGGCATTGAGTCAGGAATGTCACGATATAAAGGTTCGGGCTTTTCGGCGTCGTTTTTGAAAGTGTGATGATTGTTCTCATGGTTTAAATCCATTTTGAACCTCGACTTCTTTTACAATAACCGATTGTTACATATTTTCTATTTTTCATTTTTACTCCGATATTCGCTGTAGTCGCTCATGCCACATTCGATACATGTTGCGGATAGAATTTCCTGCGCGCAAAATGCGCAAAATATTGTGTCCATAAATTCCGTTACCTCGGAGCGCCACTCGGTTTGAATGCGCTCGAAAATTTGGTCATTCGAATGACCGACAGCTATCCATTCAGTAATCCTTGTGAAATCAGCTGGACTGCGAGGATATAAGATTCTTTTTTTTGAACTGTTTTGGAGTTGGCATAACGGTAAATTAGGAAAGACTAAATTATTTTTCATATGTGGCTCCCGTCTCCTTCGAAAAACAAAGGCTTGGTAACGGATTTGCCATGATGGAAAGTATCTTTTCTTCCATACCTCTTTGTCCGAAAATTTTGAGAAGTCTCGACCGAAGAACCTGCCATCGCGGTGATTCTCCAAGTTCTTGTTCGCAAGCATCAAGGACCAACCCTCGATAGAATCCGAGCATTTCAATTAGCTCTTGTTTTTGCTTTTCTTGTCGCTGCATTTTTGCCCCCATTGTTAGAGGCCAGATAGGTAATCTACTTAATTCCAGCCCTGGCCCGTTAAGAAGGATTTAAAACGGGGAGGTCGAATTTAGATACGGACAGTTGGGGTTATAAAAGTAAAGAAATAGTCCAACTGTCCATTGACTTAGGCTTGTCAATTTTTTGAATAAAAAAGCCGTTTATGGCGCTGAATGCGTTTAATGAGCGCGCCTTCTTCAAAATTACTATCAAATTCATAAGGAGAAAGATTCGGATATTTCTTTAGTATCTGGCAGAGAAATGTCGGGGTCCCAACAGCCACTGACATATGGTAAAGTGTTTCGGAAATGGCTGTCTGCATTTTTAAGCGAGTCTTTGAAACGATTTTGAAAGATTCACGTATTTGAGGGCTGAGGAAACGACCCGTAAAG
>JAYUEB010000055.1:0-7738 GCA_043739525.1 Bdellovibrionales bacterium | reverse complement strand
AACGCTTTTGGTTTTAACTGTGATTACTGTCGCGGCTTCGCGTTTTGATTTCGGTGAATGGAATACCATTATCGCGTTTGCAATCGCAACGGTTAAGGCCTTTTTGGTTCTTGCTTACTTCATGCATTTGAAATACGACAACAAGCTCAATCGCGCGGCCATACTCTGTGCATTGTTTTTCTTAATTGTTTTGTTTTTCTTCTGTAAAATTGACGATCTCACCAGGGTTATACAGCACAACGTCTTATAAGAGGTACATGAAAAGTTTTTTGACCCTTACTAAAACTGGCATCGTCGTCTTTGTTTTAATCAGCGGAATTCTCGGTTACGCCCTCGGTTTTCAGGGCGGGCCTATTCATTTTTTGCCAATTCTTGCGACTCTTGCGACACTTTATTTTATGTCAGCAGGTAGTTTCGCGATCAATCAGGCTCAGGAGTCGAATATTGATGTTCGCATGCCTCGCACCGAAAATCGCCCGATTCCTAAGGGTAAAATTTCAAAGCGATCAGCGTTTGCAATTGGCTTCTTATTTATCGCGATCGGTACTGCATGCTCGTTCTACCTCAATTATTTGGTAACGGCCGTTAGCTTGTTGACGTTCTTTTTGTACAACGGAGTTTATACTTTGTACTGGAAGCGCAAGCTGAGCTTCGGCGCTGTTCCGGGAGCACTTCCAGGAGCTTTACCAGTCGTAATTGGCTATGCAGCGAGTAGCGGAGTGGTCTTCACATCTGAATGTCTTTATGCATTTTTAATTATGTTTTTGTGGCAGATGCCGCACTTTTGGTCTCTTGCAATTAAATATCAAGATGATTATCAAAAAGGTGGAATACCTGTTTTACCTCTTAAAATCGGAACCAATGCGACACTTTTTCATATTGGTTTGTATGTGTTTGCTTATCTTGGGTTAGCACTTGCTTCGCCTTGGTTAATTTCAACTCACTATGCCTATCTCTATTTGGTTTTGCCTTTTGTCCTGATTGTGTCGATTGGTTTTTATAAATACTATCGTTCAGGTGCAAAGACGGGTTGGTTGTCATTTTTTATGTGGATCAATTTCAGTATGCTTGCCTTCTTGGTGGCTCCTGTCATCGATAAGTGGCAAAGCATTTTTTAGTCATGTTTCAAACTCCCACCGAAATTCCAAAACGTTTGATATTAGCCATGCGTATCTTGGTGGTTTCGATTATTTTGCTGATGGCGTTTGGCGCATTTGTTCGAACTATGAACGCAGGCCTGACTTGCCCGGATTGGCCTCTTTGTTATGGAAAAGTTATACCTGAATATCACTTCGGAGTTTACCTCGAGTTTATCCATCGAGCCTATGCGGGGCTTGAGACCATTCTTTTTATTGTCTGTCTGATTTCAATTTTACGAAATCCGTTTATTTCGAAGAGTACAAAAAGAATGAGTCTCATTGGGCTATTTTTTCTCTTAAGCCAAATTGTCATGGGCGGTCTCACGGTGTTACTCCTGCTCAAATACGTGATTGTGACTTCGCACCTAGCTCTCGCGGCACTTTTTATGGCGAGTATTTTATGGACGACACTCAAGCTGAGGACAGAGCGTGAGAAGACGCAGGTTCAAACTTCAGTTCCTAAAAATTTTGTTTTTTATTTTATTTGTGCTTTACCTGTATTTATTTTCATTCAGCTTCTTTTAGGTGGGCTCGTCGCGAGCACCTATTCAGGACTTGTTTGTCTGGATTTTCCAAAATGCAATGGCATGTGGGTTCCAAGTCTAACCGGAACTCTCGGACTTCAAGTGATTCATCGCTTTTGGGCTTACTTCGTAGCCGTAAGTATTTTTGGAATTCGCATGTGGGCGGCACTTGATAAGAAGACTTTGGCCTTAAATCCTAAAATATTTTTTAATGCAAAAATTTTGTTTATGTTCGTAGTACTTCAGATTTTTTGGGGAGTTTTAAATTTAAAGTTATACTTACCAGCATGGGGAGCTGTACTCCACCACTTCACGGGTGTTGTCCTATTTGCGACAGCAATCAGGTTTAGTTATTTAGTGACTCAAGCTGGTGGCGGAAAATCAGGTTGAGCATTCGGATGAGCTTTCTGAAAAGCCTCTAGATCCAAACAAGTTTTTGCGATTCGCATACAGTTTGGAAACTTGGATTCATCAATACTGTATCTTTGAACGCTATAAAAACTTGGAATCATAAAACAATCGACCGCACTGGGTTCGTTACCAAAGCAGAATTTTCCGCAATAAACTGAGATAAATTTTTCGAAAACTCTCATCCCGTTTGTCAGCCAGTGTTTGATCCAAATGTCCTTTTTATCTTGATCAAACCCGGCCTGAATTCCAAGTTCATTTGTCGTTCCCAAATTATGGAGTGGTTGGGTGCCGCTGTTGATAATTTCACAGGCTTGAAATTGAAGCGCTCGCTCATAAATGTCTTTCGAAAACAAAATAGGATTCGGAATAAGAGCATCTAAATAGTCAATGATAGCCATTGATTGCCCTAGCGCTTTGCCTTCGTGAATGAGAGTCGGAACTTGACCGCTTGGATTGAGCTTGCGATAGCTTTCGCTCTTTTGCTCGCCACCACCTTTAAGGAGATTCACAGTGTGGAGATCGTAAGCAACGCGCTTCAAATTGAGGGCAATTCGCACGCGAAAAGAAGCTGTGCTGCGGTAGTAGCTGTAAAGTTCTAAATTTGGCATTTTTTCTCCAATCTTTGAAGCTATCGAGTATAGACATTAAGTGAAGAATTCGTTACAAGCAACGGGGTCAAGGAGCCATAAAGAAAAATGAGACTTGGGACGTTAAAAAGTAAGGTCAGTCGCGATGGTGATTTAGTGGTCGTGAGCCGCGATGGTCGTCGTGGAATTTTGGCCACTCATATCGCAAGCAATCTTCGCACAGCCGTCGAAAATTGGCGTGATGCGAGTTTAAAACTTCAAAAACTTTACGACGCCCTTAATAGCGGCGAAGTTTCTGGGACTTTTGCAATTGATGAGAATCATTTTCACTCTCCTTTTCCGCGTAGTTTTCAGTGGGCCGATGGATCTGCGTTCATCCACCACGTGAGGCTCGTGCGTATGGCTCGTAAAGCTCCAATGCCTGAGACTTTAACGACTGTTCCGCTCATGTATCAGGGTGGCAGTGATGACTTTTTGGCGCCTCGAGCACCGATTCCTCAAGTTGATTTTAATCATGGAACTGACTTTGAAGGTGAAGTAGCCGTTGTGACTAATGACGTTCCACTCGGAGTCACTCCTGAGCAGGCGCTGAATCACATCGTGCTCTTTTTGATCGTCAACGATGTTTCTTTGCGTGGCCTTATTCCAGAGGAACTAGCATCTGGCTTTGGTTTTTTTCAAAGTAAACCATCATCGGCATTTGCGCCATTTGCTATCACGGCTGATGAACTCGGTGACGCCTATAAAGGTGGCCGAATCCATTTACCACTCTTGGTGAAGTACAACGGCGATTCGTTTGGGAATGCGAATGCAGGAGCCATGCATTTTCACTTCGGTGACTTGATTGCCCATGCAGCTCGCACTCGAAACTTACAAGCGGGTACCATTATTGGTAGCGGCACAGTATCAAACGAAGATCGTGAACGTGGTAGCTCATGCATTGCCGAAAAACGAATGCTTGAGCAAATTCATGAGGGAGAAATTAAAACTCCATTTATGAAAGTTGGAGATCGTATTCGAATTGAGATGAAAGATTTAACAGGTCGAGATTTATTCGGGGCAATCGATCAAGTCGTTGTTCCGGCAAAATAAGGAGAGAGAAAATGAAAGTTTTATTTTTTGTTTTAGCGAGTTTACTTGCAGCTGAATTGGCTTTTGCCGGTCCCGATATTACAGGCGAAGTCACATTACCTAAAGATCTTGAAAAAGTAGTCACTTCAACAGGTGTCCTCTTTATTATTGCGCGTGCTCCAGGTGAGGCGAAACCTGGTATGCCACCATTGGCAGTTTTAAGAATTGCAAATCCGAAGTTTCCTCAGAAGTTTTCGATTGGCGCAAAAAACTCAATGATGGGCGGAGCATTTGAAGGTTTGATGAGTATTACCGCTCGCTATACACCAAACGGAAATGCTTTGGATAAAAGCGGTCCGCAGGGTACGGACCCAAAAAATCCGACTGTGAAACCAGGTAAAGCCGATGTGAAAATTGAGTTGGCTATGCCGAAAACGAAATAGCAATTTGAATGAGAAAACTTCTACCACTTTTATTTGTAGCCTCTCTTTCTTCGGCTGGCTTTGCTCAATCGATTGAAACTTCAGCTCCTAAGCGGAGTGAAATGGGAACTTCGAGTGAAGGCTTTCGAGTTTCTATTTTCAAATCTGTTTTGCATACAGAAGTCAGGTCAATAACGAATTCGGGTATGGGTGTAACATCGAATCCAAATATTGATGCGGATCTGGGCCTCGCTTTGGGCTATGCATATTTGCCGATTCAGACTTTGGGTTTCACGGGTAGCGCTGCTTACATGGGAATAAGTAGTGATAGTGCGGGGTCATAACCAACAGGAATGATTCGTATGGATGCAAATCTTGCGTTTGCATTTAATTCGGTCCTCAACGTGAAGGGCGGATTAAATATGACTAAAGCTGTTGGAAGTGAATTGAATATGAATCCGGAACTCGGTTATCAGGCGAGTGTTGGAGTTCAGATCAATAATACGCTGGGATTCGATCTTGCTTTTGTTCAGATGAATCAGTCCGCTTATGATTCCATTCATAATTTTACTTATAAAGAATCAGGCCCAGAAATCGGCCTGAACGCAACTTTCTAATTAACGCGCTCCGGCCCGCGCCGGCGCGGAAACTACATGATCTCTTTGTTCTCGCCAGCGAATTCGCTCGCATCGACTTCTTTTATTTTGGCTTTACCAATTAAGAACTCAACGACTTTATCTTCGGTCAATTTGTAAGCCATCTGACGTCGCATATTGCCTTCAGCCTCTGCGTCCATCTTCTTGCCCTGCATTTGGCCTGCATTGGCGTGTATCGCTTGATCGAGCTCCTCTTTAGTCACAAAGAGATTGTGCTGTTTAGCAAGCTCATCAATCAAAAAGCTTGATTGAATCATGAAGCTCGCTGTGTTTGAGAAGTCTTGATCCCATTTTTCTTTGTAGGCATCATATTCTTTTGTCGACATACCTTGCTGGGCAAGACGTTGTTCAAAATTTTTGATCAACATATTTTTTTGCTCAGTCAGCAGAGATTTTGGCACCGTCACAGGGTTTTTCTCAGCTAAGACGCGAAGAAGACGGCTCTTCAAATCTTCTTTAATTCTGTACTCTTCGCGTTTTTTGAAATCTTCCGAAACGCGCTCGCGAAGTTCTGCTAGAGTTTGGCCCTGACCCATTTTCTTTGCGAACTCATCATCTAGAGCAGGCAAATCTTTTTTCTTCATTTCTTTAACAGTAATTTTAAAAACTTTGTCTTTACCTTGAAGTTCTGGGACTTGATAAGAATCTGGGAATTTTGCAGTCACATCTTTTGTACTGCCAATTTTCATCCCTTCAATGCCTTCTTCAAAACCTGGAATCATTTGACCCGAACCAAGTTCAAGTTCGTGACCTGTAATTTGTTTTTCGCCGCCACCGGTGAGTTCAAAGTCAGAAGAAAAATCGATAACGACAACATCACCCTTTTGTGCTGGACGATCTTCCAGAACTGGAACTGTTTGGGCAAACATATTTCTCCAAGATTGAAGAGTATCGTCGACCATTTTGTCGCTGCTTCCGAGCTTCTCTTTTTTCACTTCAAGGCCGTCAAATTGAGTGACCTTTACTTCTGGTCGTATTTCAAACTCAGCAGTGAATTTAAAATCTTTGTTGTCATCGAATTCGTCGAATTCAATTGCTGGATAACCAATTGGATCCAAAGAGTGTTCATCAACTGCTTTCGGATAATGTTTTTGAATGAGGTCTTGAATGACGTCCTGTTTAATTCTTCCACCGTAGATCGACTTGATCGTTCCGAGGGGCGCTTTGCCTTTTCGAAAGCCCTTAATATTGGCCTGTTTTTGAACTTGTTTGAAGGCATTGTCAAAAGCGGCTTGGACTTCTGAAAGAGGAACTTCAATATTGAGTTTGCGCTCTAAAGTCGAAATTTTCTCGAGGCTAGTTTTCATCTCATCTCCAATATCTGGGTAACTAACGATATTTAACTATTATCTCATCTTACAATTGTATGATATTTTCGAGGGATAATAGGAGATGGCGAAAACAAAGGCAAGTGAAGGATATGGGACAGAAAATTAATTTTGTGACGGGCAAGGGAGGAGTCGGCAAATCCGTATTTGCGGCAGCCTTGGCTCTCGCTAAATCTCAAACTCAAGAAAAGGTCCTGCTCGTCGAAATTGGCGAGAATTCGTACTATCAGGATTTTTTCGGCCTACCTCAAGTGAATCATGAGCCGGTTGCGACCGGTTTAGGCTTTGATGTGGCTCTTTGGAGTGGCGAAACTTGCTTACGTGAATATATTCTCTATTACCTCAAGCTTGAAAAAATCTTGAGCCTCTTTTTTGAAAATACGGTCATGAAATCGCTTATAAATGTGGCTCCTGGCCTCAATGAAATTGCGATTCTTGGTAAAATCACAAGTGGAGTTCGTAAAGTTGGACCCGCGCTCAATTATGATCGCATTGTGGTTGATTGCTACGCAACCGGGCATGCGATGGCTTTATTTCGTGCTCCGCGAGGGATGATGGAGGCGATTCGCTTCGGTCCCATGGGACGTCATTCAACGGATATGTATCAGACGATTCGCAATCCCGAAATTTGCGCGTACCATATCGTCACTCTGCTTGAGGAAATGCCCGTTGTTGAATCCTTAGAGCTCGCAAAATCGATTTTCGAAGAAGTGGGAATCAAGCCTCAGCTCTTTAGCAATAAAACACTTCATCCGCCAGTCGGTATTGCAGAGCTTGAAAAGATGTCGGGCGGAGTAGCGGAGTTCGCCACTTTTTTAAAGGCCAGTCTTGAACGCCAAGAAAAATACCTGTCTGAACTATTACAGGCCACCCACCAAAATGCGATCTCAGATTTGCCTCTGGTTTTTTCAAACGATGCTAAGAGTATCGTTAAGAAATGCGCAGAACAGGAGTTCATACGAACTCTTTAGATCAATCTTTGAAAGAGAGCCGTATTTTAATCTGCACAGGCTCTGGAGGAGTCGGTAAAACTACGATTTCGGCGGGTCTCGCAATTCGCGCTGCTGAACTAGGTCTAAAGGTTTTAGTACTCACTGTCGATCCAGCTCAAAGACTGATGACAAGTCTGGGACTCAAGCCGGGTAGTGATGAAATTTCACAAGTGGTCGCTCCAGCCTTAAAGGGCCAAATATTTGCGGGCATCGTGCAGTCTAAAAAAATCTTTGATGATTTTATTTTGCACCATGCAGGCCACGCCGATATCGTGAAACGCATTTTTAATAATCGTCTGTATCAACAACTCTCTACAACTTTGAGTGGTTCACAAGAGTTCACGGCACTTGAAAAGTTGCTTCAAGAGTTTGAGTCTAAAAAATATGATTTGATTATTTTGGACACTCCGCCGACTAAGCATGCTCTGGATTTCTTTTTGGCTCCTCGACGTATCATGAATCTCTTTCAAGATTCAGTGACGAAGTGGTTTGCCTTTCCAGATATGAAGCCTTCAGGCTTTGTTTCGGGTCTGCTCTATAAAGGTACCAAAACAGTCTTTAAATCTCTTGAGATATTAACTGGAGCGCAATTTATTGAAGAGCTCGTC
>JAYUEB010000054.1:0-7739 GCA_043739525.1 Bdellovibrionales bacterium | reverse complement strand
CGATTTCATTTCGCAGACGGTGCGCTAATGAGTGACGAAAATCTTTTAACTTCCTCTGTGCCCAGAACACTGGAAACAAAAAATAAAATTCTGGGGCTGGAACTCTCTGATGTCCTCGTTCTACTTTTGAATCTATCGGTCCAAAATTTAATTTTTGGATCAACTTCTTTAAAAATTCCGATGGTGTTTGGCACCAGCGTATTTCTAGCTGGGATTCTTTTCTTCTTCAAAAAGGGAAAACCAGATCAGTTTCTTCAGCACTTTTTTGAACATCTGATTTCGCCAATAGTATCGTCTGCCAATAGCCCAGACAAAAAGTATCGACGTTTCGGCAGCGGCGGTGCCAAGTGAGCGAAACACATTCTTTGTGCGAAAGCTTACCTTTCTGGGAGTTTGAATCAAAACCAATTCCTCATGCAATTCTTTGGGATGGATCAATCTCGTCCGGGATTGAACTGCTGCCGCTTGATATTGAGTGCTTCGATGAATCCCGCATCAACCAGCTGACCCTTGGTCTTCGGGCCTTTGCGAATTCATTGCCCGAGGGCACAACTTCGCAGTTTATGGTCAAAATTGAGTCCGACGTTGAGGACGTCATTCAAAAACACACGGCGCTTGTTACGACACCAAATGATTTTCTAAAACGGCTTGATCAAAAGCGCGCTGAAAATTTGGTTGAACAAGTAAAGGCTGGATTTCTATTCCGGCCTCGGCTTCTTTATTTTCTAAAAACCGAGGGTGCTGAACGGCCCGGTGTCTTTTCATTTGCGCAAACAAAAAAGTTTGCCGCCGATTTTGAAAAAGGATTTGAGGATCGTCTTCAGACTCTTAGCCAGGCTTTAGAAAATGCAAAATCAACTTTAGCTTCACTTGGGTTCGTTGCGCACGACTGCTCAAAGGAAGATTTAGTTCAAATTCAGTACGAACATCTGAATCCCAACCGCGCAGAGATTGTAACCGCTCCGATAATTTGCCGTCGCACGGTTGACATTGACGATCCGTCGCCTAGAGAGCAGCTGGTGTTTGGTGATCTTGTTCTCGATCAGGAGGATTTCAACCTTGATGGTCTGAAAACGCGAGTCATCACCCTTAAAACACTGCCTGAAATGACTTACGCCGGAATGATGAGCGGTTTTTTGGCGCTACCGTTTAAATACGAACTTCTCTTTTCGATGAAAATTCCAGACCAAGCCAAAGAAATAAAAAGTTTAGAACAGAAGCGGCGTATGGCGCACTCCCTTTCAAGCTCATCAAGCAATCGAGTTTCAGATTTAGAAAGTGAATCAAGGCTTTCGCAGACAACAGACTTGATTCGCGAAATCATTGAAACGGGTCAACGAATTTTTCAGGCCGAGCTTATGATTATTTTGCGTGAAACCGCGACGAAAGACGGCGAGCGCAGACTCAATTTGCATACAAAAGAGATTCTATCGAAGTTCAAAACTTTGAGCGGCTCCGAAGGAGTTCAAGAAACTGTCGGAAGCTGGAAGATTTTTAAATCAAATCTTCCACTAGCGCCAATGTCGCTAGTACGAGCGAAGCGGATGAAGACAAATAATCTTGTCGATTTCTTTCCGCTTTATGGCGCATCTATGGGTGATGAGAACCCAGTGTGCCTGCTTAAGACAAGGCTTGGAACTTTGTATTCATTCAATCCGTACTCGTCTCGCTTGAGCAATTTTAATTCGCTGGTCACGGGGTCCAGCGGCTCAGGTAAAAGTTTTGCGAATAATTTTTTGATGCTTCAGCAGATCGCGCGTGGAACTCGTGTGTATGTGATCGACATAGGCGGATCTTACAAAAAGATGACTGAAGTGCTAGAGGGCCAATACTTCGAGATCAATCTTTCTGGTCAGTACGTTTTAAATCCGTTCGAGCTGAAAGATCCAAGCGCTGAGCCATCAGGCGACAGGCTAAAAGGTCTCGTCAGTATCGTCGAGCAGATGGTCGTTGATCAAGGCGAAAAGCTTTCGCGCTTTGATAGGGTCCAACTTGAGGCGGCACTAACAAGTGTTTTCTTAAAAGCCCGGAGCGAGCCTTCACCACGCTCGCCTGTGCTTTCAGATCTTGCGAAGCACTGCTTGGCAGATTCCGATGATTCGCTCAAACGGATCGGAAAACTTCTTTTCCCGTGGATCGGTGGCACTCCCTACGGAAAGCTTCTCGATGGCATCGGAAAAATTGAAGCTGATCGTACCATTGTGGCGTTTGATCTGAAGGGCCTTTCTCAGTATCCCGACTTGCAATCGGTCATGATCTTGATTCTGACGAATTTTATCTTAGAGCAGATCGAGTGTGACCGAACAGTCCCTAAGCGCGTACTTCTTGACGAGGCGTGGGAACTTTTGAAAAGTCCAGCGGCCAGTCAATTCATGGAGTACGCAGCCAGAACTTTTAGAAAAACTGGAAGCGGCATCACGTTCATCACGCAAGGGGTGGAAGAAATCATCGCCAGTGGCATGGGGCCTGCGATTCTGAATAACACCGCAACAAAGCTCATCATGCTTCAAAAGGGTGACACCAAAGTTTTACGAGACGCTTTGAAGTTGAACACGCAGGAACTGCGACTTATCCAAAGTGTTGAACAGCGAAAAGGCGTTTTTAGTGAAGGTTTCTTGATGGAGGGCGAAAGCCGTCAGGTCATCAGAATTCAACCATCACCGCTTGAGTATTGGATTTCGACTTCGGATTCCAGAGACAACCAATTTTTAGAAAAATTGAAACTCGATGGGCTTTCGCTTGAAGCAGCACTTTTCAAAGCGGCCGAGCTTGCACCCTTCGGCGTTTCGTCAATGAAGGAGGTGGCCGCATGAAAAAACGAATTTTCACGATTTTAGTTTCAGCTCTTTTATTGCTGAGTCCAAAGCCTGCGAAAGCAGATTTGTTTGGCGGCGATGTTCTGGTTTTAACCCAAATTTTAGCCCAGGCCATTCAGACCGTCATCACCCTTAAAAGTGTTCTTGAAAATGGAAAGGACTCACTTGATCTGTTGCGTGACATCAATGCCGGCGTCAGGAGCGGACTCGATCTCATTCGAATTGTGAATCCAAATTTCAATCCTGGCGTCTACGGCAATTTGAACGATGCAGACTCAGTTCTGCGGGCGCTTCAAGCCGTTTACGGCACCATTCCGCAAGGCATGGACGAAGAGCTCATGAAGTCACAGGATCAAAGCGTCGCTGAAGTCATTTCGATGAATCGAAATCTCTACGACTACGCTGATCAGGTCGACCGTGAAAAAGAAAAAATTCTTTTTCACGCACAGGTCGTAAGCCCTCAAGGAGCTGGGAAACTTCAGAACCAAGCGCTCGGCGTTTTGATTGGCGTGACGACTCAACTTTTGCGAACACAAAGTCAGATGCTAAAAATCATGGCCCAGAATATGGCCTACGATAATCGTAAAGAGAAGCTTGCGACACAGAACTTTCAAGAAAACTACCAAGGACTTTCGCGCGGTTTCGATGGACTCCCGAAAAAAACTGATCTTCCTCGGCTTGGGGGTGGCAAGTGATTCCGCATCTTGAGGTTCTAGGCACACTTGTCCGCGATCTCTATCAGGGTTTAAGTCAGCTTTTTTATGTGATGCTGCCGCTTGCGATTTTGTTCTCGGTGGTTTTTGGCTACTTGAAATCGGGTGATGCGAATTACCCAGATGTCATTAAGCGAAGCTTTGTAGCAGCCCTGTTACTTGCATCGTTTCCCGAAGTCTCAAATATTATTTTGGATATTTGTGACGGCATTGCGCTGAAAATCGACAATATGTCGGGCCTTGAGACGTTCATGCGAATGGCCCAAGAGAAGTCCCACAGCTACGCAACGGCAAAGAATGTATTGCTTCTAAAATTTGACGATCTTTTTATGGCCGTTTTAAGTTTTGGAAGCTTCATCATTTTGTACTTCGCAAGATACATCACCGTGGCACTTTATTATTTCTATTGGGTGCTTCTGTCGATCTGTGCGCCATTGATGATTCTTTGCTACATCTTCCCAAGGACTGCGGGTATCACGGCGAATCTTTATCGAGGTCTTATTGAAGTCGCGTGTTGGAAGATCATTTGGGCTGTCATGTCGGCGATGTTGGCTTCCATTTCTTTCGGGGACATCTACAAGACTGATGGCAGCTACCTCACGCTGATTATCATGAATTTCGTGATCGCGATTGCGATGCTTTTAACGCCAATGATTATGCGTTCGCTGATCGGCGAAGGTGTTCAAGCAACAGCCCAGACAATCGGAACAACAGCAGCCGTTGCGATGGCTGGGCTGCCAGCGAAGATGATGACGGTCAAGCAAGTCACCCGACAAGAGCTTTCATATATGAAGTCTTATGCCGGCCAAAAACTACAGAGCATTCAAAACAAATTTAACGGACCCAAAGGGTCCTAAAGGAGGTGGATTATGAATAAAAAAATGACGTTACAATTAAGTGTTTATCCAAAAGCTATGCGCGAGTTCGCCGAAGAAAATCTAAATATCAAATTCCTCTGCGGAGCACTGCTTGGTCTTTTGTTTTTGATGCTCATGCTCGTTTTGTATCTCGTGAAAAAAGGGCCGACAGTAATCGCGCTTGATAACACAGGATCAATTGCGAGAGTTGAATCAAAGATCACAGACATCCAGATCGAGTCAGCCATTAAAGAATATATCAGCTACCGATATTCTTGGGACGAAAAAAATATTTCCGATGAGATTGGCAAGGCAAAGTTCTTTGTGCTTCCAAGCCTGGTTTCCGCATTTGAAAAATCCATGGCCGAAACGATGAAATTCGTTCGCGAAAAGAAAGTGCGGCAGAGAGTCTATCCAAAATCTGTATCGGTGGATTTGAAAGAAAAGAAGGTCACTGTTCTTGCTGACAGAATCACGGAGTTCGACAATTTAAAAGCAGCGACAGAAATGCGGCTGACTTTTCAATTTTCGACTGACGACCGTACCGTCGTAAATCCTTGGGGCGTTTATATTACCAAAGAAACGGAAGAGGCCGCACGATGAGTAAGATCATTTCGGCACTTGTCGTTCTAATTTTGTTTGCGTCTTCAGCTCATGCCCAAGTTCGCAAAGTGACGGTCAAAAGTGACGACATTTTGACCGTCAAAACTGCACTCGGGATTGCCACGATCATTCAACTTCCTGAAACGATTGGCTCTGCCATCATTGGCGATCAATCAGGGTTCAAAGTCGAATATCTTGATCGTGCCGTTACGATCAAGCCACTTCGCTGGGGAGTGAAAACGAATTTGTATCTCGTCACTGAAAAACGACGGTACAACATTCGATTGCTTACTCTTCCGCAAGCGTCTGCGGACTACATCGTTTACGTCAAGGCTCCCGATCCATCACAGACCGCTACAAAATGGGTCAATTTTGGGAAGTCTGAGGAAATCGACGGTACGAAGCTGACCATTCGAAAAATTGGATTTTCTGAGAGCGGCTTTGTTTTGATTGATGCGACACTCTCTTTGAAATCGTCAAAAGATTTATTCTTAAAGCCGGAAGCTGTTTGGATCAAGCAAGCTTCTGATTCAAAAGTTATCAATGGGCTTTTCTTATCGACTACAAAGTTGTCACGAGAAAAACCTATTTTGATTGGGATCTCGCTTGCGAAGTCGGATCTCAAAACTAAAAAACCTGTGACCGTTGAAATTCAGCTAGAAAAAAAGATTTCAGTAACACTGTCTGAGGACATTTTATGGAAGTAAAGCAGCAAGCGCAGGCGATGTTCCAAAAGCTAAAAAATAGCGTTTCAAAATTCCGTGAAAACTTTGTTGAGAAAAATGAATTCAGCCAAAAGGTTGAACTTAAATTCAAAACTTTCAAAGTTATCGGATTGATCGGCGTTCTGGTTTTTGTCGCCGTCGTTTTTTTGATGCCGACGGATATCCCGGTTGAGTTCACGGAAAAGATTGATCGGCCTGAACCTAGCACAAGTCAGGATAAAACCAGCACCGATCCCAATCAAGCTAGCAGTTCGGCTCAAGGGCTCTGGGGTTCACCAAAGATGCCAACGGCCCATGGCGGTGACGCTTCACAGGTGAATCACAATACTTCGATGGTCATTGGCTCGAAGGGTGGCAACGCAAAAACAGAACTTCGCGCCGGAATCAGGCTTCCGCTTCGTATTTTAGATAAAGTTATCGTGTCGCAAGACTCGGTTCCGATCTTAGCTGAACTGATTTTAGATTCGCAGACGTACTCGGGGTTGAAGCTCGCGGCTGGTACTAGGTTCTATGGTGAAGCCAGTTTTCAAAAAGGATCAGACCGCGCAACAATTCGCTTTACGCAGATTTCTTTACCCAGTGGACAAATCAGAAAAGTTTCAGCTCTTGCTTTAAGTAAAGACGGTCAGCCCGGAGTTCCAGGCCGAGTTTTTTCAGACGGAATGAAAAATACCGCAGGCCAAGTCCTCACGACATTTGTTGGAGGGCTTGCCGCAGGAAGCATGGAAACTGACATCTTGGGCCGCTCCAAAGGCGGCATTGAAAACGGTTTGCTTGGTGCGGTTGCTGCCACTGCGCAGTCAAGAGCGCAAAACTACGGTGAAAAACTAAAAACAGAACGCGAGTGGATTGAACTCAACCCCGGCGTCGAATGTGACGCTGTGCTGAGTGATGCGCTCAAACTACAAGAGGGAGGTGATACCTATGAGTGAAGATAAAAAATCAGAAATGACCGACCGAGGATTTATATTTCTAGTAACGATGGCCACTCTTTTTGTTGGCTGGTTAAAATTCAAGCCGGAGATTATCGCCTGCTATATTAAATTTCGTTACAGCATCGCAGTTGGTATCACTGTCGGCATTCTTGCGGTCTATGTTAAGATCAAAAACAAGATACTCGCGAACTTCAAAGATGCCGATATCGAAAACGAAGTCATTGGCCCTTGCAAGAACGAAGATTCAGTCTTTGCTGGTATTACGCCAAAGGGTAAATCGATTCATATCAAGCAGTCACACAGACGGATGCACACTCAGGTTGTCGGCACTACAAACGCCGGTAAAACTGAGTCGGTCATTGTGCCCTGGGCTGTTGACGATATTAAAAAGGGCCTTGGCCTTCTTATTATCGACGGAAAATCTGACCGTAGCCTTCTTGATAAGCTTTACGCCTATGCAAAAAGGCATCATCGCGAAGGTGACTTTAGGATTCTGTCACTTTGTAACGTGGACATCAGTCATACATTCAATCCTTTTACAAATGGGTCTGTGCTTGAAGTAGCGGAGCGCGTATTTGCGGCGCTGAATTTCGAAAATGAATATTTCAAAAGTATTCAGTACGATGCCTTTCTTCATTGCCTGCTTTTACTGGAAGACGCCAAGGTGAAGGCGACTCCGTTCCGAGTGATCGAATGTCTTAAGCATGAAAAGCATTTGGCAAACCTTGCACGTCAATCGACGGATTCCAATCTTCAGGCATGGGCCAAAGATTTCCTTAGCCTCAAGCGTGAAGACCGCGAGCAACGGACAAGCGGCCTCGTCGCACAACTTCAAAGTTTTGCAGTCGGTGAAACGGCAACGCTTTTCAATAGCGAAAATTCAGACATTGATTTGGAGCGCGCTCTTGAAAACGGTGAAATCATTTACTGTCAGTTGCCAGCTCTTAAAACTCCAACGCTTGGTAAAGCCACGGGAAAAATTATTCTCCAGTGCCTTCAGAGTGCCGTTTCTTCAAGACATTTGGGAAGATCAGAGCATAACAACTTTTTTTCGGTCTACTTAGATGATTTCACTGAGTATCTGACGCCG
>JAYUEB010000053.1:0-2573 GCA_043739525.1 Bdellovibrionales bacterium | reverse complement strand
CGAATGATACGGAAGCTGTTTCATATGAATAAGACTCAATCCGAATTCAGTGCTGATAGCTGTCAGGGACGGATCTTTAAGCAGGGCTGTATTTTTATCACCTAGGCTCCTCATGACGTCACCAGAATCTCGTGCATTTTCTTCGGGAGATTTTTGACCGTTGACGGTTGGAGTTTCATAGTTAGACGGATTATTATTGCAAGCTGCTAACCCAGTCGGCAACATTGCAAAGAATAGCAAGAATTTCATTTTTTCCTCTTCATCAGAAACTTGTAAAGGCTTCTCCCATTTTTTAAATTAGGAGAAGCCGAGAATCATCGATTTTATTTTGGACTCTATAATATAAGGTTTTCAAATTTACTGAGGTTGTTGGTCGGCAATCTGATCTACCGCTCCACCCTGAGCGCGGCCCGAAAGGTCAACTGGCGCACTCTGAGCAGGTGATGAGCCACAAAGACTAATTTTTTTGCCAGTGTCCTGAGATTTAACGGCATTTTGATTCGCACCTACTAGAGCATCCACAGTTGTAGCGCAAAAGTCGATTGCGGAACCTTCATATGCGATTACATCTGTACAACTAATAGCTCGCACAGTTTCAACAGTATCTTGCACTTGTTTAAACTGAGGGCAAGCCGATGTTTGCGGTGCTGACTGAACGGGAGCCGTGACGGGAGCAACATTATATTTATCTGAGATTAAAGAGGCGGTGACTTGGCGAGTGCTCGGCATTGTATAAGATCCTGAATCATCTTGAACCCAGCGAGTCACTAAATTTTTACAAGACAACTGAATATTTGTTGGAGCAATTTGGTTATGAAAACGGGCAGGAGTTTGGCAAGCCGCTTTCATATCACTAAAATTCAAGCCCATGAGTTGGGGATCGGCCTGAGTAGTTCCGGCAAAAGCATAGCTAGTACTGCAGAGTGCGAGAGCAAGCATGAGATTTTTCATATGATATCCTTTTGTTTGTTGTTGTTCGGACAATTTCTCAAGTTAGCAATTGGTGCGCCAACTTTTTTAACTCACGAAGTACTCGTCTTCATTCGTGATTTGATTTAAAAGTATTTGTTCTGTGACCAATCAGAGGCGGAAGCCTGCCTCGAGTCGAGGAGTTTCGACTCGCGAAAAACAAAAGCTTTTTTGGTCTTTGGAACTTTGAATGTTCAGATTTGTGCATTACTTTTGTAGCTGCGCCACAATCAGAATTAACTTGCAGCTCAAAAATATATTATTATTGTACTTTAGGCATTTCAGCTGGAATAAAATCAAAAAGCATTTCAAGACCGAGACCCTCACCCAACAGATTCTGATCAAGATGTCTTGACTCAAAGATTCCTGAAATTGCGACAGGAAGATAATACCAGTCTTTTCTAAGACGAAGATCTGCTAGTTGGGGCTCAATGGGTAACCACACACCGTCACGGACTTCGATTTCATTCCAGGCGTGTCCTCCGGCCCCGTCTGAGGCAATTGCAAAGCCAGAAATAATTCGAGTCGGAATGCCCATTCCGCGAGAGAGAGCTGTAAACAGATTTGCGTAGTGTTGGCAAACGCCTTTGCCACGCTCAAGAATCTGGGTGGTACTTAAAAGATTAATATTATCATTCGCAACTGCATCCCTGTCGAAATGTATCTTGTCTCGAACAAGGTCTCCAACATGCTTTGCAACTAGTAGGCGATCATTGAGCCCACGGTAGGCACTTAAAGTACTCAGGAGCCTTTGTACCGTCGGTGCCTTTATTTGAACAAATTCTGAATCTTGCAAATACGGATCGGAATTGAGTCTTATAGGATCAACCACGAGTCGTGCCCCATGCTCTGGAAAAAGAGCAACATGACGAGTGACAAAGTATTCATAAAGATAGCGACCTGAGCTCTTGAGACTTTTTTGACTTGTTACAAACCAGTACGCAGCCAAGTTTGAAAAATCTAAGCGTCGATCGGTTTTTAAATCAACATCGAAGTCTAAACCTGATTCGAGAAGATTGCTCTTTTCGACTTTTCGACTTTCTGCCATTGCAAAATCTGTGTTGATGGTGGCTTTACTCCAGGTAAGTTCGCTGATGTTGTTCCAATTCTGGTTATCTGGATAGGCTTCTATTGTGGTGTAACTTGCATCGGAGAGAGTTGATAGATAAGCATAACCGGTAAAGGTCTTGATTTCAGGGATCGAAGAAGTGATCGGGTAGCGATTGAATTTTGAGATTGTATTCTGGTTGGGTTCAAAGAGTTGAATTGGCTCGGGCTTATCAAATGCTATAGTGAGTTTCATCAACGGAAGAGCATAATTCTGAAAAATATAAAAGCTAAATGTCTTTGAATGGGTTTTCAGCTGATCTTGCATTGCGCCCGGAAACATAGGATCAAATTCGTCTCCAATGTCCGCAGGCAATGGGATCAGTCGTTTTTGAGTCGTCGTCGATCCGGCTTCATTGCCCGGGTGGATTGTCGTATTTGTTATACTTAAATTCTGGCCCGAACGCTGATAGGTTGAATAGTCTGTCGCCTTTAAGTGTTTTGAACAATCGATCAAGATGTCAAAACTTTGGGTGACAAGGAGTGCGCGGCCACCA
>JAYUEB010000052.1:0-7741 GCA_043739525.1 Bdellovibrionales bacterium | reverse complement strand
TGGACCTTCTGCCGTTAAATAAAATGCGGCATACTGACGGCCTGTATAGAACGGCTGATACTGTCCCAATAAAATGAGGACAGGATACGCCGACGAATTCGTATAACCATTTTGATTATAAAAATACTCGAGGCCAACTGTTGCTTGGCGATTATCTTCCCACGCAAAAGAATAGTTTACTCCCCCACTCACTTGAGTCTGCGGCCCTTGCAATCCCTGAACTGTATACTGAGACGAAATATCAGAGCCTGAAGCAAGAGGACTTGCGAGCTGGTAAATCGAATTTGGCGGAGCTGTAAAATAAGCGGCATCTAAATAGACATCAAACTCACCAAGACCCGTTGAAATGTCGGCCCCATAAACAGGAGCAACTCCTCCACGATAAATAGCATCGAGACCAATCTCAGCAGATCCAATGACCTTTTCATAACGAAGCGCCTCTCCCAATTGTCCGAGCGTGCTGGCTGGCTTTGGATTATCTAACATGGTTATCGCGTACAAATTTGTTTTGCTCGCTTCAAGCGGCATCTCAAGTTTGAGCATGCTGCTGCCAAGACGTAGATCGTAGGGCAACAATGGATCTAACTTCTGCGTGTTTAGAAAATCTGTGGGATTCCAGTAACGAGAGGATCCCCATTTTACGTGTTGCTTACCGACAGTTACAAAAACCGTATGCTCCATATCAAACTTGAGCCATGCCTGATCTAAGACAACTTGTGGATTGTTTGGGACTGGCGTCGCTGACTGCGCATAAGATCCCGCAACGGGAGTCGAGCCTGAAGAAAACTGCGGGCTGTTACCGCTTGTGCCGTTAGTTGTGTTTCCGTAAGCATCGCGAGTCGAATCATATAGAAGACGCTCATCAATGAAACCGCGGATGCGGTCGCTTGGGCGCGCATCTAAAAATCCATCAAACTGTAAAGGTGCCGTCAGTGGCGTGCTATCAGCGCCCACGTTTTTCTGCGCCGAAACAATCACGCGCTCATAAAGTACTCCACCAATTTGTAGGGCATTGTCTTTCACTTCTCCAGTAGCAAAAGCATCTCTCTCAACATTCGAGTTTAATTCTTTCATATCTTCACGTGGAGCTGGCTTCGCGGGCGTGCTTGCCGCAGGTGGCTTCTGAGGGCCACCAAAAAGCGCATCTTCAATCGGGCGAGTTTGTGCAAAGCTAATAGATCCTAAAATTGTCGTAAATATAAAGAATTCTTTTTTCATCGACTTTTCGACTCAAGCCAAGCTTTGGTGAAAATATTTTCTGGCAAAGAATTGAGATCCACTGACTTGATGATGACAATCGTCGAGTTTCCTTTATCGACTTCGTCATAAATGCGAATCTCTTTGCGATACCAGAGATCTGCCTTTTTAGATTCGCTGTATAACTTTTCCCACTTAGGAACATATGACGTTCTCATGAGCTTTCCTGATAGAGCGCTGTCTTCGCGCTTGAGATCATTACCCGTTGCTTTGTCGATCCAAAATTTAACTACTGGATAAGCAACGTCAACATTTGGTTTAGCTGCAAGCTTTAAAACCCAAACGTCAAAGTTACCAAGCTTCTCGACGCCCACAAAACTTGGGTCATACTCTTCAGCAAGTTTTGATTGGTCAAAATCTTGTCGTCTTGAATCGGTACCCGCGATGCGTTCACGATCTGTACGACGCTCCCATTTACCAACTGTCGGATCGTAATACCAAAGATTTTTATCAAGTCGCAGATAGCCTTTCCCCGCCTCTGTCTTTGGCTTCGAAAACAAAATCATGAGCTTTTCATCAGCATCTCTACGATAAGCAAGACCTTCGCGTACGACATCTGGCTTATCTTTTTCTCTTTGCTCAAGATAAAACAAAGCTTTGTAATCACCAGAACTTTTAATGCGCGTATCGATCCCCTTTAAGAGCTCAACCATCTTTTCTTTAGTGAGATCGGCATCTTTTGCCGAAGCAGTGAAAGATACAAGCGAAAGACATAAAACCAAAAACTTCAACATACCTTACCCCACATGTTGCATAGCTGTGATTGGCTTGAGCCTTGCTGCGTGAATCGAAGGAATAATCGCAATCAAGGTTGTACAAGCCGTAATAATTCCAACACCAATAAAAATATGCGAAAACTCAACGTCTAACTTCAGAGTATTCGACATCAAAAACATTTGAGCCGCTTGCGGCACATGGATGTGAGCCAAATTGATGAGCCCCGCAAGAACGAGTCCAATTGCGACTCCGGCAAAAGTTCCTAAGACGGACAGAGAAAACGCTTCGATCAAAAACATAAATAAAACGCGAATTCTCTGCATGCCGATTGCTCGAAGTGTTCCGATCTCGCGAGTGCGTTCTCGAATCGCAATCCAAAGTGAATTCATGATACCGATTGCAATGATAATAAGGAGAATGACTGTCAAGACATACATTAGACCATCGATCGCACTCGTGGTCCATTTGAAAAAAGACATCTCTTCTTCCCAAGTCGTGAGATCGATCTTTTGACCAGTCCAATCCTCGCGGTTGACCTCTTCAAATTTTCCCCAAAATGGTTTCGCTTCGCGATCCATTAGAATATAGCCCTCTTTTGCAAAAGCAGTCCTCAGCAGCTCTAAATCTTGAGGAATTTTACCAATATCCTTCAAATAGACATGAAGCGCTCCCGTTGCATCTGTGTTCATTTGATAAAGCTGCCTAAGCGAATCATCAGGAATAAAAATATTCCAAGCGCTCATCACTCCAATGTCTTGGGCAATGGCAACAACTCTCACGTCTATTGTGTTATTCACGCCGCGCGCTGTTTGACTCGAAATAACCAGAGAGTCTCCCAATGTCACGCCGAGTTTTTTGGCCTGCTCTTCAAAAATCAAAACGTTGCCCGGATTCGCAAGATCTTCAAGTTTACCCTTTACAACATGAACCACTTTACCAAAATTAGGTTCGTTTTTGATTTCAAGCCCGCCGATTGCAACTTGCATCGAGCCCGTATCACTGACGAGCTTTGCCCAACCACGACCTCGCGAAACGACATAGTCGATATCAGATAAAGTTTTTTTCGCAATCTCGGCGAGCTTTTTATAATCTGTAATCACGGGTGCTGATTGACCTGCAGTCACTTTATAAAAGCCGGCAATATTAATATGTCCCGTCGAAAGTGTTGTCGCTGACTCAAGAAGAGTCGCGTGCATTCCCGATGAAATACATAGGAGCAAAACAAGTAGTGCTGTTACTCCCGCAATCGCTCCTCCCAATAACAAAGTACGTTTTGAGTGATGAGTGAGATTTCGAAACGCGATGAGAAAGAGTTGTCCCATGTATTTTACTCCTCTGTCTGCATGGCTTGAAGTGGCGTCACTCGAGTTGCCAAGATAGCTGGATATAGAGCTGAAATCGAGGTGACGATACAAATGATAAAGAATGCTCCTACAAGACTACCAAGTCCTAAATGCACATAAAGTCTTGGACCTGAAAAGAAGAAGTACAAAAACTCGTTGAAGGCACCAATACCCTTGATGCCCAGCCATTTGACAAAGATAGATCCTAAAATTGTCCCGATAGCTCCGAAGAAGACTCCAAGAAAAACAGTTTCAAGAAGTACGAGAGCCAAAACAAAGGAACGTTGCGCCCCAATCGCTCGCATCGTTCCAATTTCTTTAATTCGCTGGAGAGTTGCCATCATAACTGCGTTGTTAATAATAACGAGTGCTACGATGAAGATAATAAAAATAGCAAAATACAAGGCCGCCTTTGCAACAAAGACGAATTGACCGACTTGCCCGGCAGCTTTTTGCCAAGTGACAACCCTTAGACCTAATTTATCCTTTTTTGAAACTTCTTCGATCGCTTTCATGGTTTGAGTCAGGAGAGTTTGATCTTTCAAAATAATGGCCGCATTTAAGACGACACCTTTTTCGATTTCATCCTTGGTGTACTGGCGAGACAACAAAGATAAGCCAAGATTATTCGACTTTGCATCGCCAAGCTCTTTTTGATCATCAATTTTCTTAACTTCTGATTTGGCGACAATGCTATCAGAACCAAAGAGGGAAGCCTCTGCCTTATCACGATCGACAAAATCAATCCCCATGGATTGCTGAAGCTGTTTTGCTTCAGCAATCTTTTCAGGAGTCACATACCCATAAAGATCTCTAAACGACATGAGATCAATCAGACTTACTCCGCCTGCCAGGCCTGACTTCTCAAGGCCTTTAAACTGAAAGGTTCCGTAAATTTTTAGATTCACAGATTGTACAAAGCCGCTCTTGGTAAAAGCTTTGATACTGATCGCATCGCCTGGCTTCAGGCGATAGAGATCAATTTCGGGCGCCATCTGAGAGTAGAAAAATTTGTATCGAGCAGCAAAGTTTTCGTCGTTCACATCAAAAAAGTCAGAAAGCAACTTTGCAATCTCGGCTTCTTGAGTTTTCAGGTAAGCCTGAAGTTGCTCGGTCATTTTCTTAAGTTTGAGAGGATCGAGTTGAAGTACAATCTCTCGAGTTTGAGTTTTGTTCTGCTTGATCATCAACTTGATATCTGGATCAATCGAAATCTTTTTGCCGGTATCGTTGATGGCCTCATTAATTTTATCTAAGCGATAAGCAATTTTGAGTTTAAATTGATTCTCGTACTGGTATTTCGAAATCAAAATACCACGATGACCTTCAGGAACCGCTTGGCCGTCGACAATCTCCATACGGTCAAAAGACTTTTGAAATGCATCTAAATCTGTCCCTATATAAGAGAGGTAAATCATATCCGCATCCGGAACCAAAGACGAAACCTTGTTCTCTAAAAATTCAAGGCTTGCTAACGGGTCAGAATCAAAATGATTCCAAAACTCATTTGAAGAAGCTTTTTCGAGGTCACGTTCGCTTTCAACATCCACGGCCTGCTTAGCAGCTAGAACTGTCAATTTTTTATAATCTGTCTGAATGACACTGACAATTTGTCGAATATGACTTTTTAAACTTTCGATTTGATCAACTAATTCTTTCGAGTGATCACCTTTAATTCGAGCATTTTCGTCGTTTCGAAGTTTCTCGAGAGTCTGATCAAGAGTATTGCCATATGTAACACTCGCGCCATCAACACCCATCGGAACAACCGTCTTCACATTCTCAACAGATTCTAAAGAAGTTTTGACTTTTGAAAAATCAGGAATCGCAGCTAAATCTGGCATACTCCAGTTTCCAAAAAGTGAGAGCTCATCTTTTGATTTGTCTGAATACACCTGAATATTGCCCGCGACACTGCCTATGATGCTTCGACTCATGGCAGAGTCGATACTATTGATGACTGATCCACCCACAACAAAAACAAATGTGCCAATAAGAATAATCATACCAATAACGATATTGAGAAAATTGCTAAAGATATTTCGAGCCGCAATTCGCGACAACACAATCAAGGTGTTCATTGGTTGAGCCTGTTGTCATTGGTTCTTGCAGCAAAAACTTCAGTTCCCGAAATGCGACCATCTGCCAATTTTACAACCGAATTCGCATGTGACATGACCTTTGCATCATGCGTTGAGAAGATAAAAGTCGTCTTCTCGACACGATTCATCTCTCTCATCAAATCAATAATTGTTTCTCCGGTCTTTGAGTCGAGATTGGCCGTTGGCTCATCCGCCAAAATAATCTTTGGCCGTGTCACAAGCGCGCGAGCAATTGCAACGCGCTGTCTTTGACCTCCAGAAAGTTCACTTGGGCGATGCTTCGCGTGTTTATTCAAGCCGACCTTCTCAAGAAGTTCGTTCACGCGATCACGGCGCTCGGATGCTGAAAGTTTTTGCTGTAGTAGGAGGGGAAACTCCACGTTCTGAAACACGTTAAGCACCGCAACTAAATTGAAACTTTGAAAGATAAATCCGATCGTGTTTAAACGAAGATCTGTCAATTTTCTCTCACTTAAAGTCTTTGTGTCGTGACCATCAATAATGACTTGGCCAGAAGTCGCAGTATCAACACAGCCAATCAAATTCAGAAGCGTTGTCTTTCCACTGCCTGAGGGACCAGCGATCGAAATAAAATCCCCGGCCTGGATTGAGAGATTGATTTCGTGCAAAGCTGGCACGATGACTTTCCCGAGGTTGTATTCTTTTTTTACTTGAGTGATAGTAACAATCTGGTTAGATAAACTTTGTGCCATTGAGACCTCAGTGAGTTTGTTTAATTATTGAGATACTTTAAAATTGAGATAAAACGATGTCAAGCTACAACAAAAAATCTCGCACGAAAGCTACTTCAAATACCGCGAATACTCATTTCGAAATGATCAAACGCGTAATGTTGGCTGGTCGAGAAAATGCGACCAACTCGATGCTTTTTCATCAGGGGATCGCACACATTCTTGGCTTACATGTGCCAGATATGCGCTGCCTCGAACTCATCGCAAGGCGCGGCCCCACCAATCCATCAGAGCTTGCAAAACTCACAGGGCTCACAACTGGGGCAGTGACTGTTTTGATTGATCGACTTGAAAAAGCAGGACTCGTTCAACGCAAACCAGATGAAAACGACAGACGCAAAACTGTTCTCGCAACAACAACTCGAGCCAAAAAGTTGATGCTGCCTTTGTATGAGCCCATGGCCCGTGGTATGGCCAAACTTTTATCTCAATACTCAAAAGATGAGCTCACTGCAATTGAGAAATTTTTTATTGAAACCAAAGAGTTTTGGAGAGAAGAGTCTGAAAAATTAAGCTCAATCGATGTGAAGTCGAAACTTTGAGTAGTCGTGAAATATGTGGTCGGGGGCCCAGTCTGCCTCTGGCTCTAAACCATTTGTGAAACGCGCCGTTTTGACTCCGGCCTTTTTTCCGCATTCGATATCAAAACGAAAATCGCCCACAAAAAGCAATTCATGCTTATCGATGCCCCAATGTGATAAGAATTTTCGAATCCCCGCGGGATCAGGTTTTGCCGGAGCGTCCTCTCTCGTGACCAACATATCAAAATCAAGATTAAAGTTTTTGACCACAAGATTGACGACTGCACGACAATTGCGAGTAAAAATCCCTGTCTTGATTTTGTAATTTTTTAATTCAACCAAAAGCTCCGAAACTCCAGGAAATAAAATCGCACTTCTTGCGGCCTCAACCTCAATTTCTTCAAGTCTTTTATGCTTAATTGCTCGAGACGCCGCAGGAAGTGTGTCGAGGTGCTCAAGGATATAATCTCCGCTCGGAATGTCGAGTTCTCTTTTGATTGTTTCAAAACAAAGCGGAGAATCAATCAGGGTGCCGTCGAGATCGAAGACAATCGCTTTATACATTCATCAACCTTTTAATTTCTCCAGATAGCTTTTCGATTCCGATCTCCATTTCGGCCTGCGATAAAAATGCATAGCCAATTTTAAATCCATGCGAATGTGGAGCTCCAAAAAATGCGCCCGTGTTCGGTTGAATCAGAATACCCTGATTCTTTAGTTTTTCTACTAATGAATCAAGGCTCACTCGCTTCGGAACTTCAATCCACAAAACAGGCCCTCCCCCGGGCGAAGTCCACTTTACTTCCTCAGGCATGTTTTCTCGTAAAAGACTTAAGCAGTGGTCATAACGCACATCTAATTCCTCTTGGACGTAACGCAAATGAGTGTCGTAATATCCGCGATCTAAAAATTCAAAAAGCACAGCCTCAATCATACCGGGTGTTGCGCTTGTTGAAACTCGCTTTGCCATCAACAGCGCTTCAACAGTTTTGTCATTTACTAAAAAGTTATTTCCTTCTTTGCGAATTGGGTATCTAGCAGCAAATGAC
>JAYUEB010000051.1:0-2574 GCA_043739525.1 Bdellovibrionales bacterium | reverse complement strand
CACAGGTCATTGAACTTGCGGCCCATAAAACTAAAAAACCCAATCCATCGGATCGGGTTTCAAGTGCTACCTGCTCTTCCTCTGATTCCGAGAACGGGGCCATCGGAAAATTGCAGGTTGCTGAATATGGTAGGGGGTACAGGGCTCGAACCTGCGACATCCACCTTGTAAGGGTGGCGCTCTACCATCTGAGCTAACCCCCTATTGCGATAAAACGCACTCCTACCTTTTTACCAATTCTCAGAATGTTTTTACCATTTTCAAAAATCACTTTTTTCATTTCCTAATTCACTTCAACAACTTGGAGTCGTCGAATTTTTCTAAAATCAATTTCGCAACACCTTGTAAGGGTGACGCTCTACCAACTGAGCTAACCCCCTATTGGCATGAGAAGACCATAAGCTATAAGGCTTTTACTCGCCCCTGTAAATAAGATTTTTAAGGAAATAAAAGAAAGAGCCCCAGTTTAATGGAGCTCTTCAAAGACTTACTTTCTAACTTTACGGATGACGTAATTATCGCCATCTGGACGTGTTGTGCCCTTCAATAAAACGCTCGTGACAAGCTCAGTGCGCTCGCCGCCGTTTTCTTTCAATTTATAAGCAGAAACCACGATCGTCGCATTGATATTGGTGCCTTCGATCCTTGCGTGGATGCTCTTTTGCTCGCCATCGATATAGCCCATACCTGTCGCCAAAACACGTGTTCGAGTTTGGTCTAAGTATGCGATTCTCAATCTTTTGTTTGCTGGCTCTGTCGCATCAACTGCGAATTCGAAAATTCCAGGAATTTCGCCGATTGTCGCGGTCCAAAAGCCCTCTACTATTTCCCATGGGAAAATAATAATTGCGTTTCTTGGAAACGGAACCTCATGACCGTGTTCATCGAACACCATCACAACTCCATCCGTTGCCACCGGCGTTTGGTCGTCCCCTACAGGCCCAGACGCGTATCCTCTTGCAGATAAGCCCACGATCAAGCTCAGCACCAAGTATTTTAATTTGTTCAACATAGTCCCCTCCCCCAAAAATTACTGATCAAGATAAATGCGTGTTGTTTTACTTAAGTAGTAGCCATTCTTAGCTCTAAATATGTACTTCGGCTTATCAAAATCAGGTTCTATTAACTTTCTTAATCTTTTGATTGTCACATAAATTTTATTGTCGTGAACGCTTGGGTCATAATCTTGCTTCCAGATTTGTTTCACCAAAGCTTCTTTCGGATAAATGGTGCCTGGAGTCTTCATAAAAAGCCTCAGCATATCGAGCAGGATAAACTGATTCTTGAAATCCACGCGACCCTTTTTCTTTTCAACGACAGAATTATTAACCGAATCAAAAACAAGATCAAAATCTTCTTTTGCTTCGAGTCCCATTTCTTTGAGTTGATTTTCAATTTGACGATGCAATATCTTCAAATTAACCGGATCAACTGACTTGATTGCAAGTTGCAAATACATACGCGCGAGATCGGCATCTCCGGCCTCTTTATATGTTCGGCCCATTCCGTAAAGCAAAGTGAGATACATGAACATATTTTTTGCTTCGCGGAGAGTGACGTAACAATCCCACAAAATCTCAAGTGCTTGATCAAATTTTTTCATTTTACGTAAGATGTGAGCATTGAGCATTTGACTTGAAAGTCGCAACTCAACCATTGGTAAAACTTGATCAAAAACCTGCAAATTATAAATTTCTTTAAGAGCTTCGGGCAAACGATCGAGGCTGTAGTAAGTGATCGCGAGGCCGTTGATGGCGTAGCAAATATCTGGCTTGTTGTCGTTAGCGAGTGCGATGGTCAAAGATTTTTGAAAATAATCGAGAGCAACATCAAACTGAGCTTTATATGAGGCGCAGATTCCAAGCGTATAATAAGTTTTCGAGTTGAGTTCGAAACCCTCTTTCAAAACGAGATCTTGGAGTTTCTCTTTTAAAATACGAATATTTTCTATGTCTTCTTGCTCAGCATACATACGGAGAAGGCGATTTTGACAGTCGAGATAGCCTTGAAAATTTTTTTGCTGAAAGTAGAGATCAGCCGCCAAAGTGTATTTTGAAATCGACATGACGAAATCACAGCGCTCGTAATAGAGCTTTCCGAGCTCAACAAGAGACTCTGGAGAATTTGAATGTGATGCGACTTCAGCCACTATTCAACCTTTGATAAAACTAACTTCCGATTTTTTCGAAGCACGAAAAGTCTTCAAAAATTTCAGGTAATTTCAGAAAATGAGATAGCATCTGACTCAATTTCCCCCAAAAGGTCCAACAAAAAATGTCAAAAATCAGAGATTTCTTAAAATCCCTGAAATCGAATTTGGAACATCTTCCAAACCCGAATATAAGAGAGCCACTATCATAGAGGCTTTTCTGAATTTTCGCTTGTTGAATCAGATATTTAGGTAGGTGCTTTAGCTTTCGCACAATAAAAAAGGGGCCCGAAGGCCCCTGAGATTAAGTTTCAATTAGTATTCATTTTAATGGTGTTGAGCCACTTGGCTGGTGTACTGAGCCTTAATTCCTAAGCCTCTTTCGCCTTTTTCTTTGAAGAGTTCTTTGCCGTTTTTGATATCAA
>JAYUEB010000050.1:0-2575 GCA_043739525.1 Bdellovibrionales bacterium | reverse complement strand
TTTTTCATCGGTGAACTTGTGGTTCTTGTAGCGTCACTCATTCTTGCAAAGGTCCTGTCCTTGAAAATTGTATCACGACTCAATGATCTGAACGATCAAATCAGAGCTAAGACTCAAGCAGAAAGTGAACTCAGTAACTTGCATATTGAGGGTCGAGACGAAGTTTCACAACTTGGCACGAGTTTCAATGGGCTACTCACTAAATTATTACAATCACAAAATCAAATCTTAGACTTTGAAAAGAAAAAACATCTGGCCGATATCGCTGCGCAAGTTGCGCACGATATTGTAACTCCCATTTCAATTCTCATTGACATCATCGAAAACAATTCTGAATCAACTTACCAAGAACGAGAGCTGCTCCTAGAAGAACTTAGTAGGATAAAAGCGCTCGCCGAAAAAATGTTACGCCAATATCGAGGAGAGCAAATTCAAGTCGAGAAAGAGAAGTTCAATCTGACCAGTCTCGTGAAAGTCATTAGCACCGAAGGAAAAGCTCTCGCTCGTACAAAATGTAAGGTGACGACCGATATCTCAAATATACCAATTCGTGTTTGCGGAGTCAGATCCGATCTATCTGCCGCGCTTTCAAATGTCATTCGAAATTCGATCGACGCCATTGCTAATGGAACTGGACTCATAAAAGTGTCACTGCGATTAAAAGAATCCTTTGCCATTGTAAAAATTCAAGACAACGGCTGCGGAATTGCGCCAAATGATCTTGAAAAGATTTTTGAAATGGGCATTAGCATTGGAAAAAAAGGCAACGGAATCGGACTTTACCGCGCTAAAAGCACTGTCATCGATATGGGTGGCTCTATTGATTTGAAATCAAAGCCAGGAGAGGGAACAATCATTGAAATCAGTCTGCCGGTTCTGCCTGAATCAAGTAAGATAGAATGTCAAATCAGCCCGCAGACTCATTTGGTATTTGTTGATGACAATCAAATTATTCATCAGGCATGGAAGAGGATTCTCCCTTCTGATTTTCCATCGGATCATTTGCATTTCTTTTTTAGCAGTGAAGACTTTCATTCTTGGTATAAGAAAAATCTTAGCATCAACGCACTTTTCTTTATTGATCATGATCTTTCAAGTAGTGATGGCTCAAGTGGACTTGAATTGATTGAAAGTGATCAGATTGCAAAACGGGCCTTTCTGGTCACGGGTCGGGCTCATGAACAAAGTATAAAGGATCAGGCCACCCAAACTGGACTCAAGATCATCGACAAATCGGACATGGGCAGCATCCAGTTCATTATCGCTGACTGTAGTGGCGCTGAGATGATTCTTATCGATGACACGCTGGCGAATCGTATCGCATGGATGGCTCAGGCAAAACGTGCAAACCAAAAGCTTGCGACATTTTCTTGTGGCGAAGAATTTTTTTGCTGCGAATCTCTCATTGCTCGCGAAACACCGATTTATGTCGACTATTTTTTCGACGGAAAAGTTGGTGGAGTCCTTATCGCCGAACGCCTGGTTCATTCTGGTTTCTCGAATGTATTCTTTGCAACTGCTTACTCAAAAGACAAAATGACAGTTCCTGTCGGCGTCAGAGGTGTCGTCAATAAGGGCTTTCCAGATCGCTTGACACCCCAGGCTGAGCGATGAGTAATAAGTCTCCAATGCGGCAATCTTCGGGGCACAAAAGCCTTATAGATTTCATATATTTTTTTGCTTTTTCAGGATTTGATTGCTAAAAGTTTGACCAAAAGTTGAAGGTCGATTTTGGATATGCCTGGCTCTTAAAGATAGCAAAATGTTATTGATATGAGCGACCTAACCTAATCCGCTCAGTTCAAATTAGGTCGGTCATGAAGGAGTGTTATGTCAATAGGAAGAAATGATCCCTGCCCCTGTGGAAGTGGTAACAAATACAAAAAATGCTGCCTTCAAAATGAAATGCCAACGGCGGATGAGCTCTTACGAAGACGCATTAGCAATATGCGAGATGAATTGATCAAAAAAGTCCTGAGAGGCTCTATCGACATTTACGGCCCGACCGCAATTGAAGAGGCCTGGGATGAGTTTCATCTTTGGGGAAATGATGGCCCATTTCATCCAGATGCCACTGACGTCCAAGTCTTCATGCCTTGGTTTTTCTATGATTGGTACCCTGACGAGAATGAAACTGAAGTTTTTGCTGATGCCCCAAGGGATTTGGTACCTGCGATGGCGCTTTTACAAGCCCGACGAGGACGCCTTGATAATTTAGAGCAGTCCTACCTCGAAGAGTGTTCCTCTAAAGGCTTTAGCTTTTATGAGATTCTAGAGTGCTGGGCTGGCGAAGGCTTTAAGGCAAAGGATGTATTGACTGGCGAACTTCGTGACGTCATCGAGCGATCGGGCTCAATGACATTAAAGCCGTCAGATATGGTATTCGGAAAAGTAGTGAGCCTTCATGGTTTAACGACTCTTGAAGCTTGTTCAGTTTTTATCATTCCACCAAAGTATAAAATGAGAATCGTAGAGCTTCGCGAGGAGCTTACGAAAGAACATGGTCCAATTAGCCACGATGTTTTGCGAGAGGCCACCCTTGATGTTCTGGCGGTCTATCATGATCTTCGCGAGG
>JAYUEB010000049.1:0-7757 GCA_043739525.1 Bdellovibrionales bacterium | reverse complement strand
CGCTCGTGTAATCTTTTGTGTTCATCGCAATTTGAGCATCAACAAACAGAGAATCATCTGTGACTGTGCCAGATTGTTTTAAAATATTGGTACAGCTACCATTTAAAATAAAAATCAGGCCTACAAGTAAACTCAATCTGATGTTTTTAAAAAAGTGAATTTTCATCCACTATCAGGCTATCTCGGGCTTTCAAAAAGGTGTAGAAAAAAATTCGAATATCTGAGGTTTTGATCAAAACCGGAAGGCAAACTTGCCAAGATAACGACGGTCTTCGCGGGCAGCAGTTGAAGTACCTATGTCTTCTCCATAACTTGTCACCTGAAACTGCATTCGCTCACTGGCGAATTCGATACCTGCTGTATAGTAACTTTGATTTAATCCTGCGCGCAAAAAGAGAAGATCCCCAATGTTAACCTCAGCACCTGCGTGGGCGCGTCTCAAGAGACTGGTCTCTTGACCGAGCGTCGTGACATCATGGAGTTCGGCAGTAAAAGTTGTGCGCGTATGGGATCCCACAATTGGAAAGAATGCCAGACCTGCGTCGACAGTCTGAATTGTGTCAGAAGGACGACCCGAAACTCCTTGATAAAATGAGCCTGAGGTTAAATTGTAACTGGTGTTACCAAAATCGTGAACGGTGAAGCCGATCGATGGTAAATACTCAACGGGTATCGAGATAATTCCGCCAACGTTGACTCCAAGACCTGTTCCTTCAGTCCCTGAGTTTGGTACAGAAATCGATGTGGTCGATGCAATCACAAAATCCTTTGTAATCACAGAATGATCCACATATCTTCCGACAACTCCGATTTTAAGGACTCCTCCAAAGAATTTGAAATTGATTCCGAGAACGGCATCGATGTCCTGAGTATAATCCATGTGAAAGTTCGTGCCTGCGGCATCTGTATCGCCATCAATTCTTCTCATCACATGGAGTCCGAAGCCAAAATCGGGCAAAACGACCGAAGGAAATAACTGCGCCTTCAAATGGAAATGTTGGCTCGGAGCCGCTTTATCATTTTGGTAAACCGTATCGGGGTCAAGCATGCCAGTGTAACTGCCTCCAGCAAAAATCTGTTGATCTTTACTGCCGATTTCAAGCTCGGGGTCCACTAAGGTGATAATTTTAGATCGTAATTTACCTAGACCTGCAGGATTGAGTTCAAGTGAAGTTTCGTCGTTTACGGTATTTACGTATGCACCACCCATAGCGAGTTCACGTGCGCCCGTGTATGCTTCATATATTTCGGACGCAAAAGACACACGGATATTAAGGACCGAAAAGCTAATAAACAAAATAAGTTTAATCAGAAACGATAAGCGCATACTTATAGTTCGGATTTTCATTGCACCAGTATGAGACAAATATTCAAAAACTAGACCTTCGCCTCAGTCTGAGCCAGAGTTCTAAATAAAAAAGCTATGGTTACTACTAGAGTCGAATTGATCGCTTTACTAAAACTCTTAAAAATCCGAAAAATAAGAAGGCCATTTTACAAAGGATTCTCCAATGAGATACACACTTTCAATCCTATTTTTATTTTCTTCGCTCGCACTCTTTTCAAGCTGTGAAAGCTCGGACGAAACAACTCTTTCAAACGCACAATCCTGTTTGGATCATGCCAATACTTCAACATCGGCTAATGCATGCGTTGCTCAACTAGGAACACTGAGAAGTCCAGAAGCTTATATGATCATTTGTTCGGCCCATTTTATTGCTCAAGGTTTTTCGACAACACGATTTGTGAATGCCTATAATGCCTTAACAAGTTCGGCTTCGGGTACAAATTCGACAGCTCAATCAATGGCTTTCATGGCGTTTAGCTCCACCACCGGAACGGATGGCTCGGTACAAACTTTAACTGATTGTCAGGCTTCTAATTCTCAATCTCTCACAAGACTTGCTGTTCTTGCCCAAATGGCAACACTTGTCGGAACCGTGGCTGCAAGTCTCGGAAGTCAGTATGATCCAAACGCTGGCTACACACCCGCACAGGTCACGGCAGCCCTAGCCGCTTTCGGAACTTCACCGTCTGCAGATCCCGCAACTTTAGGCTCTACCGCAATTACAGCAAACCAATCCTATTGCGCTGCAGGCAGCAGCTACCAGACATCAAGTATGTGCACGACTTTGAATGCCGCAATAGCAGGTGGAGGAACACCCACTCAAATCGGCAATGCGCTGATTACGCAGCTACAGCAAACTCACTAGGGTTTCTGTTTTCAGGGGCAAGCAAACTGATATCTGATAACCGCAACGGCGACTGGCAAACCGAGGACCGCGAGCAGCTGCCTACAAACTGCCATTTTTAAAAATCTAAACTAGTTCGAACCATGTATCTACGACTTTGATAAGGATTGCTTGAAGGTCCAACTTCTTCTCCGTATGAGAGAACATCCAATTGAAAAACAGCAAAGAGGCCTGTGAAGCCTGCCGTCCAATAACCTTGATTGAATCCAGCGCGCCATGCTCCCTGAAACCAGGTTTTCACTTTCCAACGAAACTCTGCACCCAAATGTGAACCTTTTTTGAAGGTCCAGTTATCGTGGCCAATATCTGTCTCATCAAATAAAAATCGCGATTTAAATACCCACCAACTTGGAAGTTCAAAGAGAGTTCCAACATTCAAACGACGTTGATCATGCGGAGGAGCCGCGTTCGGAGCATGTGAAATCAAATGATAGTTCGCCGCAGTAAAATTACCACCGGCTACGTTTTGTACCGTTAAAGCGACGCTTGGCTTGATATAGTGAAAAACACCATGGCTTGATTCATGAAAACTGTAGATCGCACCAACATCTCCATCGATCGCAAGTCCCTCTTGAGCATCTGTGGCCGTCAATAAATTACTGTTTTGAGCTAAGTCGAGAGCTAAGAATGATTTGTTATAATAAGCACGGTAAATACCTTTGGCCGTGAGTCCTACAGAAAACCGATCAAGTCCTTTAATCAACTCATGAGCGTAGCCGAAAGCAACAGTTGAATCCTGAGTCGCGACGACTGTCGCGCTTGGACCTGCAGCTTGATGGACCTCTAGTTCTAAACTCAGATCAACCGGGATAATGGCGATTCCCCAGTTAGGTCGTGCATAAAGAAGACCCGCGCTTGGAATTCTCGAAGAAAAATGTTTGCCATAATTTTGATTAATTAAATTAGCAATCGGAGTGACGTCAACCGTGTTGTTTGGTCCGTTCGTATTAGACGCTGCTGTTTTAAGATCGCCAGTGAACTTTAGAATATCTTTATCAGCGCCTGCTGAAATAAACATATTCATGTTGCCCTCATCAAGTCGAGTGAGTCCAGCTGGGTTGTAGAATATGGCTGAGTAGTCATCGGCAAGGGCGACAAAGGCTCCGCCCATTCCGAGCGCACGTGCACTTATATAATTGTGGTGTATCGTATAGTCGGGAACCTGGTCGGCTTGAACAGAGTGTGAAAATAGTCCTGCTAAAATCAAACTTGGTAACAGAAGACGCAAATTCATTTTCTACCTTTCGCTACGCAAATACTCGAGATACAATGTCATCATGAACAAATGCGTCTCTCACAAATTCTTCGCTTTGCTAACAATCAGTTTTTTGGTTTCGAATCTCTTTGTCAAGCAATCGTGGGCAGCGAAACAAGATCCATCACCCGATTTCACCGAAACATCAGAATCAAAGGACAATACTGAGCAACAAAATGGCAATGATCGCCTCGAATATGTGGATGTTGCTAAACCCCCGCCTTTGATCGTGAGACATGGAGAGAAAGAATATTTTTATCCTTACTCCCGCACCTTGTCGGCTAGACTCGGCGGAGTTTTAGACTCTGAAAAATTGAAAGATAAAGGCGTACTACTACTTGGAGGAGTTCTTTATCTCTACCGTTATCGACCAAATGAATACTATGATTTTGGTTTCGATATTCGCAATGACAGTTTCGGAACTATTCATGCTGAAAGACGCTGGATTTCAGGTAGAGCTGCCGCGCGCCCCTATTACAAGGCCGGAGCTGGCATCAATCTTGTGCCCAATGATCAACTCGCAACCTTTTTAAAACTCAAAAACTATCAAATCCGCGGTGCAATTGGCATTGAGAAAATATTTATTCCGCCCATGAGTTTTCGTTACGAACTTGAACTCCTCCAGGGCGAAGCGACGACTCTCATTTTAAGCATTGGCTATTCTTGGGGCTGGTAAGAGATTTTTTGTAAGAATTTTTCGACATTCGCTTCAAGTTCAGCAAGTCCCGCATTATTTTCAATGACGTAATCTGCAAGCTTGGCTTTTTCAACAAGCGGCATCTGATGTGACAACCTACTTCTGACTTCCTGATCGTTCGATTTATCTCGAGAAATGGCTCGTTTTAATTGATTTTCTTCAGAGGTTACAACCACGACAGTTTTGTCGAAGAGATTTTGCATTCTCTTTTCAAATAGGAGAGGCACATCATAAAACGCAATTTTTTGCCCCTGCGCTTTCAACTTCTCACGAGCTTCAAGCGCAAGCCTTCTCACGATTGGATGAATAATGGCTTCAAGGTCAAGCAAGCTCGCCTTTTGTCCAAAGACAACCGCAGCTAATTTCTTTCGATCGAGTGCCCCTGAGGCAGCTAAAATGTCAGATCCAAAACGAGACACTACTTGCTTAAGTCCCTCGGATCCAGACTCGACTGCGTCTCGAGCAAGGACATCCGCATCTACAATTGCGATGTTTTTCTTTTTTAGAATGCCTGCAACCGTTGTTTTGCCAGAAGCTAGACCTCCGGTGAGTCCAATCCACAGCATTTTCTACCTCTAAAATTTGCGTCCAAAGGACTGTTTAATTTGTCGACAGGACCTCTTCCTATCATTTTGCCACTTTTCTTTTAGAAGACAACAATTTACTCCGATTAGAAACTTGAGAGACCTCGTACTAAAACTCCGAGAGATGACTCGATCATGACATATGAAGTTTACGGAAATTATACGCTTTTAGAAAAGCTTGCCATGGGCGGCATGGCAGAGGTTTTTCTTGCCAAAAAATCTGGCGTAACAGGCGTTGAGAAATTCGTAGCGATTAAGAGAATTCTTCCACAGCATTCTCAACAAGAAGAATTCATCGACATGTTTAAACACGAAGCCTCAATTGCAATTAATCTTTCTCATTCTAACATTGTTTCGATCTTTGATTTTGGTCTCGAGAAAAAACAATTTTATATTGTCATGGATTACGTGCCTGGCCGAAATCTTCGTCAGATTCTAAATCATATTCGAAAAGCCGAAGTTTCACTGAGTATGGAGCACTCGATTTTTATCATTCGAGAAATTGCGGCTGGCTTAGATTACGCACATCGTGCGATGGATAGTAAAACTGGTAAACCACTCAACATCATTCATCGTGATATCAGTCCACAAAACGTCATGATCAGCTTCGAAGGTGAAGTTCGTATAGTCGATTTCGGTATCGCAAAGGCGGAGTCACAAACGGAAGCAACTCAGGCTGGAACGCTCAAAGGTAAATTTGGCTACATGAGTCCAGAACAAGTTGAAGGATTGGCTCTTGATCTTAGAACTGACGTTTTCTCCCTTGGAATTTTACTTTGGGAACTACTCGCAAACGATCGCTTGTTTTTAGCAAGTAATGAACAAGCAACGATTCGCAAAATTAAAGAATGTAAGATCCCGCCACTCAGAAGTTTAAATCCAAGTGTACCTGCTGAGCTTGAGCGCATCGTTAACAAAGCCCTTACGAAAGACCGCAATTTGCGATATCAGGCAGCTGCAGCATTGCAAAAAGATCTGACTGTCTTTTTAAATAAATATTTCCCGATGTTCACGAATCAAGACTTCTCAGGCTTCATGAAAAGACAATTTAATGCTGAGATTCTTGAAAATCGCAAAAAGCAAATGGACTATTCGTCTGTTAAATTTGAACGCAAAGCTAGAGAGGAAGTTGAAGCGACAGTTACAAGTACTTTGACTAGCTCTCCCAATATTCCGGCTCCGCCACCAAACCCGAGTACTTTTGAATCAAGTCTTACCGAAGATTCGATTAACACAGTGAACAACTTCACTATTAATGACTCGGGCGAGATGGAAGCAAAAAAACAGGAGAAGTCAGTTACCTTTAAAGAAAATCCTCGCATCAATCGGCCTCATCCAAATTTGGAAAAGTCGGCTTCGATGCCAATGTCTCGTCCTGCTAAAAAGAAAGAAGAAAGCTTTAACACGGCAACTCTCGAAATTGACCCAACATCTTTTCATCGAGTTACGGGCACAGGTTTTGGCAATCACACTCAAGAAAGCGGCTTTATTTCAGCAAGACAAAAGCATGCTCGAGTCGAAAAAGATTATAGCACCAATCTCTTTTATATAGCAGTTGTTGCAGTTGTTCTCATTCTTGGATTTGGTTTTTATAGTCTTCAACAAAGTGGTGCTATCGCGAAATATGTACCGACGATCGCTCGCTGTCTTTCAAGTCCAGCGACATGCAATCAAACCGATACCGGAAAGCGCGAAGAAGCTTCTAAAATTCCGCCGGTTAGAATCTATATTAATAGCAATCCGCCAAATGCTCGCATTTATGTCGAAAATCATCCTGATCAAAATGGCGTAAAAACAACGCCTGACCACATTGAAATCACTCCAAATAAACCCGTTAAAATCACGGTTAAAATGGATGGCTTTAACGATTGGGAAAAAACAGTTTCTGGAGAGTCTTCTGAAACTCTCAACGCTGATTTGAGCAAAAGAAGAAGTGCCTATTTAATCGCAAATATTAAAGGAACCGGCGATCTCTACGTCAATCGAAAAAAGATGGAGCATTGCAATCTCGTAAGTCCTTGTACGGTTGAGCCTGATACAGAACTAGTCATTGAAGCCTACGATGCTGGCACTCAATCTTATGATAAAGCAACTTTAACACTAAGCGATGGCGAGACCAAACAGGTCGTACTAATTCCAAAACTCTCAAAAGAAGCTCCATCCGCAGTGACACACCCAAAATGACGTTCTGAGATATAGGTCATCTTGTCTTTTAGATTCTGATGAAGTATTTTTTAAAACTATGGCGCAAGATACGATTTGCAGAAGATTTTTAGAAGTGTGTAGCCGTGACTCTGATCGGCCGGCGATTGTCTTTCCTCGAAAAGGAAAGTGGATCGAACAAACTTGGAGCAATTACAAAAGTGTCGTTGAAGAAGTTTGCCTTGGCCTAAGATCTTTAGGCGTTGGAGCTAAGGATCGCGTCGCTATTTTGGCGAATACGCGTCCTGAATGGGCTTATTGTGACATGGGAATCTTGTGCTTAGGTGCCGTGACAGTTCCGATATATCATAGCAGTACGCCTGAAGATATTGCTCATATTCTAATGAATAGTGAGAGCAAAGTTCTGGTCTGTGAAAATCTTGGTCTCCTCAAAAAATACATGGAGATTGCTTCAAAAACGAAAGTCCAAAAAGTCATTTGCATTGATTTTGATCCAGCTAAGATTACGGATCCTGCCATTTTGAGTTTTGAAAAACTTCAAGAACTCGGCACCAAAGAACTCAAAGCAAACCCAAATTCCTTTCAGGAAGCTGCAAAAAAAGTAAGCCTCGATGATGTTGCAAGTATTGTCTACACGTCGGGAACAACCGGAGTTCCAAAAGGTGTTGTCATTACTCACACGCAAGTCATGAGTGAAGTCGTTGATATTTTCCCACTTCTTGGAATCACGGCAAAAGATCGCACATTGACCTTCTTACCTTTTACTCATGTCTTGGGCCGAATTGAACTTTGGGGCCACACGATCA
>JAYUEB010000048.1:0-2584 GCA_043739525.1 Bdellovibrionales bacterium | reverse complement strand
CTTAAATTTTTCGCAAAAAATGCTCGAATAATTTAGGACAAAATACTTTCGGCCGAAAAATTTAGATGACGCGACTCTGATGAAATATCCGGGCTAGTAGCCTTTTGCTTGAGCTCTCAGGCTTTGGCAGATGCTGATGAGTGCGCTGCCTATATCAAACGGCCAAATGGAGCAGTTCAAATTGGTTCCGAACCTACGGGTCAAACAGCGACTGAAACCACCTGGGCCTCTCCTTCAGTTCCTATGGATACAGGTGGAATTGGCTTTTCCAACAGACCTAACCATACGAAAATCATTCTCGTAGACACTGATCCTCGGGAGCAGATTCAAGTTGTCATTCAAGAAATAAGAGATTCACGCGCAACGGAAGTTGGACGCAGTGGGGGCCCAAACAGGTCTCAAAATTATTTTGAAATTTTAGGCGCGGCAGACCCCTCACTTCTTATTGGAACCTCGAACATGGACCCGCGCACAAAAGACGGACGAGCCCTGTATGGCAAGGAGTATGAAGTTGGAAAACCAATTTTACCAATGATCGAAGAAATTTTTGGTAAAGAACCCAATGCATTCCAAAAGGCTTTAGAAACCTTACGTAAATATGGTCGTTACTTTAAACGAATTATCAACACTTTAGGCTCAAGAAAAGTAGAGATGGCTGTCTTTAATCGAGCCCTGGCTGAACAAGATCTTATAATTGTCACAAGAGACAATGCAAAAATAGAAGCGGATGCTTTGCAAAAAAGCTTAAATGCTTTAAATATTAGTGATCAGCAAATAAATGAATGGGCAGCCGCGGGCACTCCTGTTCTCATTGTTGGCGAAGGCGCAGGAAGGGTTTTTCCTGAATTAGTAAAAAGAGGTGTTTCAGTTACTGCCGTCGACAGCTGGTATGGCGATGACTTAACGAATATCAATCAGGATTTGACTGGGTTTCAAAGTCAATTTCAAAGCCGCCTAAAAGTCGCCGATCCACTTACACTAGAAAATATACCGGCTAATACTTATCCTGTGGTGATCTCATTTGCTGTTCCGAATGAACATGCTGATGATACTCATAAAAGAGTTCACGCTGCTTTTCGAGTAACGGCACCTGGCGGAAAGACACTCGTCCGTGACTACCAGCAACATCGAAAAGTCCGAGTCACTCGCTTCATGGGCCATACTTATTTTGCTGGGCCAAATAAAATTGAAATTCAAAAAATGGGTCCTCTGGGTGGCTTTGATGAAAACGAACCTGTTCCGACAGACGAGGAAATTCCAGCCGAAGTCAGAGAACAAATGCAGCGCTTACATTCGCTAAGAACCATATTATTCAAACCAGGATCTTAATCTATCAATAGCATTTTCTGCGTTTCAATCTGAGACGCAGGACCAGTTTTAATCAAATCGAATTCAATCGTTTCTCAGCTTGAGACGAGTCATCATTTTGATTCAACTTTATATAAGGCTCACGTATCATTATCAGATGCGAGTTGATATCAAAAAAGTGCTACCTCGTACTCGATTGACTTTTCTTTTTCTCGCCAGCTTTTTGCTTATCGCAATTCCATTTCAAAACTGTGGGCAAGGTTTCTCTGTCCGAACGACCTCAGACACGGCGAGCAGCCTAAACTCGAATCAAGGGGCTACGCCAACACCACGGACGTTCCATCAACTCTACTTCAAACGATTCTTTCTTCAGGCGTAGGTGATTTCAACATTGAAACTTTTCACTATGGCTGCCAAGTCGTAAACGGCGCATTTAGTTGCTTTGGTTCACCCGACGGAATAGCTTACATGACCTTGCCCCTCGTCTCTTCGGGCGCGAGTATTGTAAGTGTCGGTCAGAATAATGTTTGTGCGCTTGTTGGAAATCTCATTCGATGCTGGGATTCCTATTATATGTTTAAACCGAATCCTAAATCCGTAGACATGAGTCTACCCGATTCGACAATCTCTCAAATTGCAAGCGATCGCAATTGGAGTTGTGCCATCGTTATGAATGGTGCTGTTAAGTGCTGGACAATTGGTGGAACCACTGCGGGACCTGTATCAACCGTGATTGCTGCGGGCGCGACCGAAATGAATATCGACATAAACGGAAATTTCTGCGCCTTAGTCAGTTCGAATCTGATGTGCTGGGTGGCTTCAGACCTTCAGTCTCCAATTGGATATGCCCTTCCCGATGGAACTTTCGGCAAGAGTCTAGCACCAACAACCATCATGACAGATGTCACTGATTTTCGACTCGCAAATTTTAGTACGTATGCAACCGAAACCTGCGTTGTTAAGAAGGATACATCCGTTCAGTGTTGGGAAGCAGACAACAATACTCCCGCTCGTGTGCACACGATCATGGCGACAGGTGCCGCAACTGTTCATGGAATGTATCAGTCAAATGCTTTCGTGGTTGTCGGAATGAAAGATGGAAGTGTCATGACAAGTTCATTTGGGGCAGGCTTTACCAAGGTTAATCTCAACTAAATCAGTCAAGTACTAACTAGATTCAAGTAAATCTTTGGCAAGCTTGTCCCACATCACTGCAGCTCAAGTAAAAGCGCATTTCCGTCGTGATCGCCTGTTGTGTAAGTGTCGTTTTGTACGG
>JAYUEB010000047.1:0-2587 GCA_043739525.1 Bdellovibrionales bacterium | reverse complement strand
GATATCCCCGAAGGTCTTCGAATAATTCACTTTCCTCATCTGGAAACTCGTTTGGCTCTAGATGATCGTGCAAGAACGGAACAATAAAATTTAGAGTTTTAGCGGTAATACTTTTAAGAGCGTCTAGACGCTCAGAAAATTGGAAGTGTTCAATCTGATTTCTTTTCTTTCTCAGCGGTTCTAAAACAGTATTTTTTTCTTTGGAAATATCAATGGAGCATACTTCAGCAAGAATTTGCACAATTTGATCAATTCCGATGCTATTAAAGTCTCCGGCCTGAAATTTTCTTTCACTTATTTCTGAATTTTTGGCAAATAAAAGCGTCCAATGTTCTCTTAAAATTTTCTCTTTTAGGATAAGTAGAACACCTGACCACAAATGAAGGACTGCATACTTCCCATCCTTTTCAGATACGTTTGACTTTGCCATGCTCTCCGCAGAAGAGACCGCAAAATCAAGACCGTTTTTTAAAAGGGAATATTTAACTTCAGACATATTTTTTTAGCTGGCTATTTCCGAAATGAATTTATCTTTATTACTCCAAAGAATGGGAACAACATCATACTTCTCCAGTGCTCTAAGGGCGCTTCGATTTGGAGTAATATAAGAGTCATTGATCAATGCGATACACTTCGATTCGCTTCGACTGTCTTCAGTGTCAGACCATTCAAACAAATAATTTTTCAAATTTGTTTTAGGCTGATTTATCAACTGCACATGCGTTGCATGGTATGACTTATGGTTTGGAATGAAAAATGGAAACGTAACAGCGAGCCCACTTTTTCCCTGAACTTCATAATTTGCATGATACGTAATTTCATTTTGATTGAGCAAAGCCGCGACATCTTCCAGAAACATAGACCTAATATTTTCTCTAGTCATATATCCAAGGCCATCAACAGCCGTAATTGTCTGCATGAGAGCATGAAAGCGCGAAGGGAACTCATCACGACTGCAGTTAAGCTCGATTTTCGCATCTTCCGTCCACTCAACTTGAAAGCCTCTAAATATTGTAGCCATAATCTCTAAGCGTTTATCCGTCCGCAGAAAACCATTTAACTCAAGATTTGATAGTGTTTGCCCATCGTCGGTTATTAGTATTTTTTCGCCTCTTTCCTGGAGGTATATTTGTATATGATCATTATTTTTATCTAAATAAGGAGTTATCAACTCTGTCCAACCGTTAGCTTCCGCCTCCGAGAACTGATTTTTCAGCCAAACTAAATATCGATCTAACAACTTCAAAGTAAAACTCCCTGAATTTGCGGCGGTTCAACGATGTTGCATATCTTATACACTTGCTCAAGATTTGAAAATAAACTTCCACTATCCTTAAAAGAACCGAAAGGTCCGACATACGGAAGAAGATAGGCCCATTTCAAATCATAGCCTTCTTTATAGATGTGAATATGTGGTCCTTTAACAATCTGACCATCTGGATTTGTGTGCGCAACGGGGCCAAAATCTATTCTTATCAGACCGATAGACTTTCTTACCCTATTTTGGAACGTGTGCTTTTCAATCCGAATTGAACTTTTGTGAATATCCAGAATAAACTCTTCTTGCGGTGACGATTGACCAATTAACGGTATGAGCAATTTGTTTGATCGCAGATCATAAATTGAATCTTCAGCCTTTATTTTTTTAAGCTTGATAAAATGATCCGCCAACTTTTGATCTAACATGAATTTATTGTGCAGTAAGGTTTGTCAAAAAGTAAGGCTTAGGTTTTCAGGGTCTAGAATTCTGACGCCAGTCGCAAGTGCTTATTATGTTTGAGTTAATTAAAATAAATCTCTACATGCAATTTTATTTACCATTATTGTAGTGATTCCGACGCTAACTACAGCCAAAAACTACAAAGTGCATACGGAGGGGGTTATTTCGAGTGATTTACGATGATTTGGCGAAAATGATCTCAGAGAACTTCTTTTGGCTATTTAGTTAATAACAATAAACTTTTTTGAATTTTATCGAATTCTTAATATTCGACATTTAGATGGCGGATTCGGTGTGTATTCAGCGATTCCGCGCACTTATGAAGTCGGTAAGACTCCAGTAAGATTAAGTCAATAGGGGCGATGCTCGGTTACGCTGCTGGGTCGGTCTTCGCTTTGGCCTCCTCTGGTTCGCTTAAAAACATTGAGGCGGCTTTTTCAAAAACCTGCATATCTGGCAGAACGTGAAGGCTGTCGGTTGCTCCCTTGATCTCGATCCCTGCAAGGCGGATATACCGCTGCATGGTTTCAAGATCTCTCCACCCACAGATTTTTTGAATCTGAATCGGTGGCACCCCGTTCCGTATTAACTGAGTCGCAAAACATGCTCTCAGCGTATGGAACTTGATTGAGGGAAGACCTATCCCTAAGCAAAACTCTCTTAAGATTCTGGCTTGTTCACCCTGATCCCATCTCGGGAGCCTTGGGAGAACTTCTTTTCGATTTCCAGCCTCCGCTTTGATCTCTTTCAAAAGACCAAACAACTCATTTGAAATCGGAATCTTTCGCCAGTAGCCAGCCTTGGTCGATTTCACTTTCTTGGTTCTGGTGTTGTACGATTTCGTGAGATTGATCTCTCGATTTTCAA
>JAYUEB010000046.1:0-2598 GCA_043739525.1 Bdellovibrionales bacterium | reverse complement strand
TTGACCGCAAAAAGTACAAACACGTTTGGGAATGGGGCCGCGCCGCTCAAGATATCGCGGACGAAGTAGCTCCCATCTATTCTGCAAATGCGGCTCTCAACTACATTGATCTCATTGCAAGTGGTGGAAAACTTGAGGACGCCTACGTCATGTTTCATTCTTTCGATCGTGTGAACACACGCCTTTACTTATCTGAACATCCTGGCTCGACTTATCCTGCCAATTGGACTGATCAGAATGATATGCTATTTATCGTCCCGCTCGCAGATATGCTCAAGCGCTATCCGCCTAGTCGATTTTCTTCACATGTTAAAAACTTGATTGCGGCATCGCACTCACAAATTACCGAGATCCAAGCTCTCGATTTACTCTACCGCTCTCGACTCATCAAATGGGATGAATTGAGTTTGACCGGCCAGGTTTCGCAAAAAGCACCGCTCATTCTGCACGATGCCTCACGCGGTCGACTTTTAGGTTTACTCGGTGTTGTCAATCAATTGAAACTTACTCACGAACAAACTAATGCAGTCATGGATTATCTTGTTGGAATCGATCCCACTTTGAAAACACACAATGCATACCAAAAATATCGGCACGCCGCCGATTCAGTTGGTACAAAAGAGCTTTACCAAGAACATGACGCGATTGAAATATCAAATTTAGATCCGACTTTAGCGGCTCAAGACTCAGACTTTGTAAGGTCGATTATTCTCGAGAGTTATTATTACTATGCTCATCAGCTGGCCGTACTCATTGATGCCAATTTTAGTTTAGGTTCTAGGGAATCGAAAATACAAGCCGTCAATCTCTTACTTCATCACAATATAAAATTTGGCGTAACTGCTTCATCTGGCGAAATTCAAAACCAAGCCGAGAAACTTCATCCGACGATTATTTCAGATCACTCGCGTCCTGTAAGCCAAAAAAACGATGCACATTTATCTGAAACACATCCCTACTGGCAAAAAGATAACAAGATTTACGTTTTTACTCTCGAGCAGATTTTTAGTTGGGCGCGACAGAATCCAGTTCGCAAATATGAAGTGAATCCAGGATTCTGGCGCAGCCAATATTTTTTGTCACAAGTCGATATTTTATAATTGCTATTTTTTCTCTATTTTAGTGATAGCAAGAAGCTCGTCCATCGATTTTTTTGCTGAGTTCAGAGATGAAATATTCATATCATCCTGGTCTAAAAACTTATCAGTGATTCCAATCGATCGCTCACCTTCAGTCACTTCGTGATAGGCTTCCCAAATTGGTTTCTCAATACCTTTTGCATAAACCACAAGATAAGTTGTCGCAGAAGGTTTCTTGGCACCAAGACCATTAAAGGTACCCGCCGGCGATTTCAATTCAACATCCACTTTGACTGTCGCAAGAGAATCAACACCTAAACTTTGCATGAGTTGATCGCGAGCGGCTTGGTTCAATTTTCTACCTGTATCATCGTCCATCATGTTTTCTGAGATCATGAATTGAGTTTGCTCTTTAGGTGCAATTTTGTTTTTCCAGTTGTGCATTTTATCGGTAAATAAAGCGACGTAAGCTGGGTTTGCTTTCATCTGATCGAGATCAGCAACCTTCCATCTCTTCTTAGTTTCGATTTCTGTTTTCATCGCTTTGAGAATGAGGTCCGCTTGAGGGTTTACTTTCACGAAAGTATTAATTCCAGGAACAAAAGATTTCATTCCACTTGGTGATGCGGGGCCTTTCAATCTTGGATCGTCTTTTACAATGGCCGCTTGAAGCAGAGTAAAAGAGATGATGCCGACCTTATGCACTTGATTGACAGCTGCATCATCGTATTTGACTCCGCCTGATGTTCCGCAGCCTAAAAGGCTTAATAATAATCCACTTAATATTAGTTTTTTCATATACGTCCTCCGGGTTAAATTTGGTTTTAAAGTTATAACATTAGCGCTGCATTGTGTCAAATGATAAGTGAGTAATTGCTCACTTATTTGCAAAATAATGTCTTTAAATCACGTAAAATCAATAATTTATAAAATTGAAAATATGCAAATATGAGTATATACTTATATCTATATGGGCGCAAAAGGTGACAGTCAAAGGATGAGGGTCGTTGAAAGTGCGAGCTATTGCCTTGCCCATTTTGGTGAGCGCGGGACAACTTTTCAAGCCATTGCAGATCACTGCAAACTCAGCCAAGCCTCGGTTGTTAAGTATCTTAAAACTCGCGACAATATTTTCCCGGCCGTACTTGATTATTGGATTTCGAGAGCGAGAGTCGCGACTGAAAAAGCCCTTGAAAAACCAGAGTCGCCAGAAAAAAAATTGCGAAATTATCTCAAAATTTCTTACGAGTTATTTTTTGAAAAGCATGAGATCTCAATTACGATTCTGACTCTTCACTATCTTGCTGGTACGAACGAAAAGTATCGGCTGATTAATTCACAGATCAAACAAGTGGCGCAAGAGCGAATTGCCGACATTATTGAATCAGGAATCAGCGATGGAACGTTTAAAAAAATCAATTCAAAAATTATGGCAAAGACTATTCATAACTGTTTGATGGGCTATTTGCTTTGTTCGGTGTCCACCACAACTCAACCGATTGACCTGCAGTTGCCACAG
>JAYUEB010000045.1:0-2598 GCA_043739525.1 Bdellovibrionales bacterium | reverse complement strand
ATTGAGTGGCTCACCGAACGTGGAATTGGACTCGTTGTTAATCCTCAAAAATCGATTCCTGATTTCGTTGTTACTTACGGAATGCTTTGCAATTTTCGCATGACTGGCGCGTTGATTTCTGAAATCCCGGATTTCAGTTCAGGCTTAGGCGAAGGCAATCAGATTTTTGTCGCCGAACCCAACGAAAATTATTTGCCCAAATATTTACGTGAGATTTTACGTGAATTTTTTAAAGACCAAAAGATCTTAAAGCCGCGGCTGACTCTTATTAGCCCTGACAAGAAAATCTATGATATGGCATTTTCTTTGGAGTCGATTGGTTCTCCGCCTGAGGCCGAGCATGCCGGTATCAGTGAAGCTCTCGCCTGGTTTTTGCCAGCCCATTACGGAATCGTTTTAGTCAGTGAAAAGAAAATTTCGGGTTTTGTCGATCTCTAGTTTTCTCCCTTAACTCGCCGTTGGTTCATAGCGTCTAACTAGAGTGACAATTCTCTGACTTTGAGTACGAGAAAATCTTAGTCTGTTCATACAAAATCCTAGCAAAGATTTGTGTCCGAGCGCCACATAGGTGCGGGATTGATCAATCGTATAAAGCAACTCAACTAGATCCTGTTCGAGAATTTGGAGTTCGTCTGCTAAATCAAAAATGCGAACATGTGAAAGACGAATGCTTTTGTTGGTAAAGATTGGCTTGGTCATTTGATTGAGAACTGCAATGCAAAGGCTGCATTCAAATCCAAATAGGCACCCACACGTCAAATACCAGTTCGTAATGCGCTATACCGACGGCGAGTTAACGGAGAAAACACTAATCGAGTTCGCCTGGGCGTGGAAGGAGATCAATCAGACACTCTCTCCAATAGTCAGGAGCTTCAGCAGAATAGTCGATTGCCACTTCAAAGAGAGCCTTATTAATACGTTTCGTGCGAACCACCGTACCACTTAATTCAAGATTCATTTGTTCGAGCAAAAGCATCACTTTTGTTCCGAGAAGTTCATTGAGAGTCAGACTTTCTCGGGCAAATTGAGCTAAAAGATCGGGGCGATTAATATGTAAGAGAAAGCCCGTGTGAGAGGCGTCTATGAGAACCGCACTTTTCGCAACCACTTCAGCGTGGTCAAGGGATGTGAGGTTTTTTACCGTCACGGCGCTGGTTTCAATTCTTTCGGCCACCCGCTTTTCAACAGCTGGTTTCGGCATCGGAACTCCTACATCGAATTTGTCATCATTATCCATACTCATCTATCGGCTTGGGTGTGGCATTTATTAAGAGAAAAAAAATGCGTATACATGTTCGACAACGGCAAAAGCTTCGTGTTTTAGAAGCTTTGAAAAAGTCTCAGGCTGAGACACAGCTAAAAAATAAAAATATTTCTGCTTTAGTTTATTGATTGAACTCTGCTGGCCATTGGACAGACTCACCAGCAGATATTTTCATCATGCGCTCGAGCGAGAGTTTGGCGTTCGCTTGATATTTTTCTTCGACCTGAATTTGCGGAGAGAGAGATCGCAACGAATTACGTATTTTCTCAAGGTTATTGAGTTTCATGAAGGGACAGTGATTACAGCCACAGCTGCCACCCTCCATTGGAGCCTGAATCAAGGTCGCATCTGGGCGAGCCTTCTGCATTTGATGAAGAATGCCAGTTTCGGTGGCGACAATAAACTCATTCACCGATTTGTTCTTGGTAACCTCTTCGAGCAGGCGCGAGGTTGAACCAACGACGTCCGAATACTTCAAGATTTCGTCGCTACATTCAGGATGGGCAATTACCAAAGCTTGAGGATATTTTTCTTTTAGTAAAAAAAGCTCACGACTCGAGAACAGGACGTGAACTTGGCATGAGCCTGGCCACATGGTCATTTTTCGACTCGTTTTTTTCATCAAAAAACTTCCGAGATTGCGATCAGGTCCAAACAAAATTTCACGATCTTTCGGAATCGAAGCGATGATCTTTTCAGCATTGCTCGAAGTGCAAATTACATCTGATATCGATTTTACTGCAACTGAACTATTGATATAGGTAATACAGAGGGCCTTTGGATGAGCGCGCCTCCATTCCAAATATTTATCGTAAGGAGAGTGTTCGACGAGAGAACAGCCAGCTGCCAAATCAGGAACCAAAACGGTTTTTTCGGGCGACAAGAGCTTCACACTCTCAGCCATGAAAACAACACCCGCAAGAAGGATGACCTTCGCTTTGCTTTGCTGCCCCCTCTGAGCCAGAAAGTAACTATCGCCGATTTCATCTGCTAGATCTTGAATATCGCTATCTTCATAAAAATGAGCGAGCAGAAGTGCGCTATGATCTTTTTTAAGTTGTTGAATTTCATTTTCTATAGACTGCATAGGACGCCTCTTCGAGGCGAATTTTAGGTCAGAGATCCGCCCTTAAGCGAAGTAATAATCCCTTTTGAGACGGTACGCAAGCTCTCGAAGACTCCGGCACCAGAGGCTGCATTTGCTTCAAAATCCGGGGCATTATATTTGTTCAGCGCTGTTCTGAGCTCTGCGACAGAAGCGACGTTTTTAAGATCACGCTTATTGTACTGAATCACCAGGGGCACTTCTTTGATGTTATAGCCCTGTTGCTCGA
>JAYUEB010000044.1:0-2600 GCA_043739525.1 Bdellovibrionales bacterium | reverse complement strand
TCCATTTTTAGGGTTTAAAGTATGATACGTAAATCTGGCGACTACATTGATAAATTTAAAGTCGTTCGTAAGTTAAGCGCAGGTACATCAGGAGACGTTTATTTAGTTGAAGCCGATGGACGACAATTAGCTCTAAAAGAATTTAAGAGCGCCGACGGCGACTCTCTTATCAAGTTTCGCAGAGAAACTTCAGCTTTGTATCGCATACATCACAAAAATGTCGTTGAACTTGTGCATATTGGGTCCAACGATGAGAGTCCCTATTATGTCATGGAGTATCTCTCTGGAGATACTCTTGAAACAAAACTTAAAGCAAAAGGAAAGTATACCGTATCTGAAGCGATAGAGTTGATAAAGTCAATATTGTCAGCCCTTGTCGAATTTCAAAATATAAATCTAGTTACACGAGACATTAAGCCCGGTAACATCATGATTGAAAATGACGGCGCTCCCAAGATTATCGATTTGGGCCTTGTGGCAGATGTTGATGTATTAAAATCAGAAACAGAAGCGGTGGGTACTCCTAACTATTGTTCACCCGAACAATCAAGAGTCATTAAAAGAGAAGTTGATTTTAGATCTGATTTATATTCGATCGGTGTTTTGATTTATGAGTTGTTAATTGGGTATGTTCCTTTTAGAGGATCAGTTTCTGAAATTATTCATCAACATGCGACGGTTGTGGCGCCAGAATTAAGCGTCGTTGACACTTCAATTCCCAAGTCATTGTCTTTGATTGTTAAAATTCTCTTGAGTAAAGATCCTGATGATCGCTATAGCCTAGCAAGTGGACTTTTAACTGACCTTGGTAGGCTATCTGAAATTGATGAGGCGATTCAAAAAGGTGAGACGCCAAACCTTTACCGTCGCATTGCCAAAACAATTGCAAGTCGCACAAAATACATAGATAGACCTGACGAGCTGAAGCAGCTCGAAAGCGCGTGGAATACCGCCAGTCAAGGGGAGCCCACTTTGGTGATTGTTAAAGGGCCATCTGGATCAGGAAAATCACGACTTTGTGATGAGACTGTAAAGACACTTCAGATTTCGTCTACGGGTGAAACGCTACTTCTACGTGGAAAATGTGAAGTTCTCAACCGAGAACTCCCTTTTGCCTTTTTTCGGGGTCTCATCGACTCTTTTTTTGAAGAGATCTCGGCGCTTTCGGTAGAAAAGCGAAACGAGGTAATAAAACGAATAGCCACTGCAGCAAAAGGGCAAGAGTTTGGTTTAAGCAAATTGTCAAAAAATCTAGTAAAGCTTCTTGAGATCACGACTCAAGTATCGGGCGCTTCAATTGACGTTGAAAATGAAAAAGAGCGATGCTTTACTAGCATAGCCGGCTTTTTCAGTAACCTCGCCTCGAGCTGGGACCAGCTCGTTTTTGTTTTAGATGATTTGCAATGGATCGACCCCTCGTCAGCACTGATTCTTCAAAGAATATTAGAACAGTCTCAAGGGAAAAAGATATTTTTCATGTCGACTGCCAGAAATGATTTTGAAAGTCAGAAAAGCTTGGTTGATCTCGAACGAAACTTAGAGCCCCACTTATTTCCAGCAATTGAGGTTAGCGAGTTCAAGATCGAGCAAACACGCCAGCTCATTCAGGAATATCTTGGAAATGCGGTTTTAATTGATACCGTTGTTTCAGATCTGCATACTAAAGCAAGTGGAAATCCTTTTGTTGTGCTGGAATACCTCCGTTCGTGTATTGATCAGGGAGTTTTGAGGCTCAAAGATGCAAATTGGCATTTTTCGAGTTCCGACCTCAATAGGCTCATTCTTTCTGCAAATGTTTATGATTTGATTTTTATGAGAATCGCCGGAAGATCGGCTTCGATGAAATCGTTTCTGAACCTCGCTGCAGTTTATGGCTCACCTTTTGTAGCGGAGAAATTACGCAATGTTTGTGGGGCAGATCAATCTGAAATGGAATTACTTCTTAAAGAGGCTCAAGAGATTGGAGTTTTAGAACGTTTGGGTTTGAATAAGTGGAAGTTTAGCCATGACAAAATTGTCGAATCCCTAAGAATAGCACTTTCGGATGAACAAACCAAAAATATGAGCTTGCAATTAGCTGAATATTTTCAGTCTTTACCTGAACGAACTGAAGACGAAAATTATATTTTGGCACGGCTCTATATGCGAGCAGACGCTTCTGATAAGCGGACTTTGGCCGTTGAATCAACAATCGTGGCGGGGAGCTCCGCTGTTGAACATTTTGCGTTTAGCGAGGCGTATACATTTTTGAAGTTTTCTTTTGAGGGTATTGATTATTTGGGAGAAAAAAAGGCCTCAACCCTTTCTTGTGTTCTGCCAAAGCTTGCAGTGTGTTCAGTTATGGTGAGCGACTGGAAGCTTGCAGACACTTGCAGCGAGCAATTTTTAAATTCTTCGTCTTTGGAGTCTGATAAAGTTGATGCACTTTTTTTGAAGGTTTGGGTCTTAAAAAACCGAGGCGATATAACGACGGCCTTTGAATATTTCAAATTAGTTTGTTCTAAAATTGGAAGACCATTTCCGAAGTATCTGCATTGGAAGTTGCTCAACGTAATCATGAGTGCATTTTTTGTATTTTTAAGTGAGCTTACAGGTTGCAG
>JAYUEB010000043.1:0-2600 GCA_043739525.1 Bdellovibrionales bacterium | reverse complement strand
TTAAATTTTTCGCAAAAAATGCTCGAATAATTTAGGACAAAATACTTTCGGCCGAAAAATTTAGATGACGCGACTCTGATGAAATATCCGGGCTAGCGAATATCGAACTCAATGACAGTCAGATTTCGGTTCCGCAAGCGGCTTATTTACCAAATGTCATCGCAACATTAAATCCAAAACAAAAACCACTGACGACGGATCATCTCGGAATTCTCGGCACTCACCACTGGGGAATTACACTCAATTCTGTGTCGAAACAAAAAGATGGAGTCACAAATCCGTTTCCACGGGAGGCCGTTGCGAAGGCACTTGCTGCAACTGTTGCGGCTGATCTTTTGGATGAACCACTCACTGCTTGTCAGGTACAAAATTAACCGACACGTCTGCCTAGAGCGTATCTGCTATTTTATTGTAATAACGGATTTGCTCAGCTCGGATGGCTTCTAGATCCACATTGAAAACTGAGAAAATGCGGTAATCGAGAACCTGCTGCCAATGCTCGAGATGGATATAATCATTTTGCTCAACGCTCACATCTTGTAAGCCTGTCGTCTGAAGTGACTCGACGTCTTTTGCAGAGTTAATTGTAACGATTCCATCTGATGGTGCGCCACCAATTTTGTTTGCTAAACGCATAGGAAAGGTCATCTTACTAGGTAGCTGATAGCCATAGTGAACTTTCAGGCGTATACGTGGGCTCATATGGAGTTGCGGAAGCAAGACCTCCATCTTTTTTGCCGTAAACTCACAAAGCGAAGTGAGATCCATAAATTTTAAAATCAAATCTGTAGGAATCGACATTCCCTCTAGATTCTCAATAAAATGAAGACCGTCAAATGGAGTTCCAATTGTGCTGATCTCTCGAATTGGCAAAGTCCAATCATCGGAGCTAGCTTGCAGAGAATAAATCCCTCCAGCGCTATGGCCTACAAGGATCATACCTTTGCCAGGCTCTCGAGATTCAAGTGATTTGAGATAACTTTTTAGTAAACCTGCATTCTGGCTTATGGTCCCCACTGGGCTCAAATTGTCTACGACATAAACTTTATAACTTCGCTTTTCAAAGACTTCGACAATGTCGTCACTGAAATAAGGATGCTTTACTAAAGAAAGGCTTCCACCTGGTGCCATTGAATTAAAAAAACCAGGAACTAAAACCACGATATTATCTGCGTTAGAAGCCTCAGCTCGGCCTTTCGCCGAAAATGCCATTGCTATCGAAAACAATAGAATAAGAATTATTTTTCGCTTCAAACCATCCCCCACCCTCATCCCCAATTCAAATTAACCAGAACACGAAATAGAAATCATCAAGAATTTTTGGTTATCTTGCTCAGGTCGAAACTACGTGGGCTATAAGAAAAATATCATCGCATCGCAAGCAGCCAAACAGCTTGTTTCCTATGCCCGACATTCGATTCTCTTGTACCAAAGCCTTTTTGGCGCGGGCCTTGCTTTATGGCTAAACACGAACTTCAAAAACACTTAGTTGTTTGTGAATGGTAAAATTTACCCGAGTGAGCCCTCAATTGTCATTGAGACGCACTCAAATCGAAAAGGTGCCAATATGAAAACTCAAATCTTGTTTGCAATACTCGCGACGATCACAGGTGTCGCTGCACACGCGGCCGATGCTCCAGCCTTAAGAGCCGGCGCTACGCCTGCAGCGATCTTTGGTACCGCGCCTGCTGATGCCGTTATTTCTGCTATGGTGTTTTTCACTCCTAATCAAACTTCACTCGCCCAAAAGAAGTGTGAGTTTTCAGACGACTTTATGAATCCAAATGGTAAAGACAAATTGCTTTCAATGAACGCCCAGAGATCTGGCGCGCAATACTCAGTGAACTATTCTATGACAGCATCTCGCGGACAATGTCAGTATCACGTTACAACTATCTATCTCATGATTAAAACTTCTAAGGTTGACGAGATGTACACGATTGTTCCTGCTGAAACGACTCCCGCAAGCACAGATATTCCAGTTCTTGCTTTCAAGTCGGCTTCTCCAATGTTTTGTGATTTTCAAGGTCTCGAAAACGGGTTTTGCGATAGCGATACTGAAATGCATACTTATACTTTTACAAAAGACGATAGCCGTATCGAATTCAATTTAAAAGACAGTTCTGAGAAACCAGTTCCAGCTGACGATCAACAGGTTCAAGACTAGGTGATCAATGTCCCATAGCTTTCAAAGCATAGGTATCGTGGAATCCTGCTTTAAGGAGCGCTTCGGCACTCCGAGGCAGCCTGGGCTCGTACCTCTTGCGCGCGCACGACTCATCATTCGTGATGAGTTTCAGGGAGCCCTCGAAGGGCTCGAAAGCTTCTCTCATCTTTGGGTCGTTTTTGTCTTTCACCAAAATACCAACAAGACGATTAAAAATAAAATTCATCCACCAAGATTGAACGGAGAAAAAATCGGCGTTTTTGCATCCAGATCTCCGCATCGGCCCAATCCTATTGGCTTATCGGTCGTGAAGATTCTCGAGATCAAAGGCAGCGAGCTCCTCGTGGGCGGAGTCGATTTTATTGAGGGCACCCCTATCCTGGACCTTAAACCTTATGTCCCTCGCTTTGATTCGATTCCTGATGCGAATGAG
>JAYUEB010000042.1:0-2602 GCA_043739525.1 Bdellovibrionales bacterium | reverse complement strand
TCGAATTCTGCAGATCAATAATCAATTGCCAACGACAATGTATCCGCCGGTAATTTCAAAAATCAATCCTGAAGATCAGCCGGTCATGTGGGTCATGGTGACGGCAGATGCAACGGTTCCGCTTGCTGATCAGATGATGTACGCACGTAATACACTCAAAGATCAGTTTTCGACAATTGATGGTGTCGGAAGCGTCACGTTGGCCGGATACGTTGATCCCAATTTGCGAGTGTGGCTCGATTCGAAAAAACTCTATCCTCTTGAGCTCACGGCTCCTGATATTTGGACAGCGATTCAGAATGAACAAACGGAACAGCCAGCTGGGCGAATTGAATCACCGCTCAATGAGTTGAATGTCAGAGTGCTTGGCGAAACAAAATCTCCTCTCGATTTTTCTAAAATTCGCGTCGAGAGTCGTGGCGGGGCAATTAACTATCGCCCAACTTCGCTATCACAAGTTGCAAATATAGAAGAAGGGCTTTCAGACATTCGAGCAATATCTCGCTACAACGGTGTCAATGCGATTGGTCTCGGCATCGTTAAGCAACATGGATCAAACGCAGTTGCGGTCGGAAAGCTCATTCGGCAGAAGGTTCAACAGCTCAAGCCAAGTTTGCGTGCAGGCTTTCATTTAGATGTTCAACTTGATTCGACGAAATTCATTCAGGAGTCGGTTGATGAATTGAATATGACTTTACTTGTGGCGGCACTTTTAACGTCGGTTGTTTGCTACCTTTTTCTTGGAAGTTGGTCGGCTACATTTAACGTTTTGCTTGCGATTCCGACCTCAGTTGTTGGTGCGTTTATTGCGCTCTACTTTTTGGGTTTTACGCTTAATAGTTTTACGCTCCTAGGGCTAAGTCTTGCGATTGGTATCGTGGTCGATGACGCGATTATGATGCTTGAGAATATCGTCCGACATCACGAGATGGGTAAAGATCGGCGAACAGCTGCTATCGAGGGATCAAACGAGATCACCTTTGCTGCGTTTGCGACGACTCTTGCAATTGCTGCGATCTTTTTGCCTGTCGTATTTATGAAGGGTGTTGTCGGTAGCTTCTTTTATCAATATGGAATTACAGTTACAGTGGCGGTATTTCTATCTTTGTTAGAGGCCCTGACACTCACTCCAATGCGATGTGCTCGCTTTATGCATTCGGCAAAAGACAACCCAACTTGGCTCATGAAAAAGATGGACCATTTCATGGAAGACTTGGCCGCAAAATACAAACGTAGCCTAGCTTGGACATTAAATCATCGCTGGCGTGTGGTTTTAGTTTCATTCGGAATTTTTATTCTCTCGCTCGTTTTTGTATCGACTTTAAGAAAAGAGTTAATTCCGCCGCAAGATCAGTCTTTGTTTCTTTTAAATATCAAAACCCCTGTTGGAACATCCATCGCTGGAACGGACGAAGTTTTTAAAAAGGCAGAAGCTTATTTGAAGACTCAACCAGATATTAAGGATTCTTATACCACTATCGGAAACTACGAACACAACAATGTTGTGAACGCAGGTACGATTTATATTATTTTAAAAGAAGCGAAGGAGCGAAAGCTTTCTCAACGCGAAATCATGGATCGAACAAAAATTGATATGAAAAAGGTTTTGCCGCCGCAGACAGAAGTTTTCGGACAAGATCTTTCTTTGACTGGATTTAGCGCCTCTCGTGGATTTCCAATTGAGTTTGTCGTTGAAGGGCCTGATTGGGAAAAGTTAAAAACCTATTCAAACACGATTCTTGACAAGCTTTCACAAACTGGTCTTGTCGAAGATATCAATAAAGATTATCAAGCGGGAATGCCTGAAGTGGTTGTAACACCAAATCGAATTAAGGCTGCTGAACGTGGTGTGAGCATTAGTAGTATTTCTCAAGAAGTCGAATATATGATTGGCGGACAAATTTTTAGCGCCAATACCGAGTATCCAAAAGAAGATCATAGATATTATATTCGTTTGCGATCGCTTCCTGAGCAACACGCGACGCCAGAAGATATCGGAAATTTAAGAATTCGCAACAACCATTCCGAAATGGTTTTACTTAAAGAGATTGCGGATATCAAAACGATCGAAGCCCCACAATTGATTTCTCGTTACAATCGCATGCGTGCTGTTCCTGTCTTTGCAAATGTCACTTACGGAAAATCTCAGCAGGCAGCACTTGATGCCGTCAAAAAAATTGGCGCTGAAACTTTGCCCGCTGGATATTATGTTCGCATTATGGGGAGTGGAAACGCATTTGAAGAGGCATTTGATGGCCTCATCTTCGCACTTATTTTAGGTATTGCCGTTGCGTACATGGTGCTAGCTTCGCAGTTTAATAGTTTTATTCATCCGATTACGATTTTGATGGCGCTTCCATTTAGTATTTCAGGTGCCTTAGTTGCACTTTTCCTCGCGCATCAGTCGCTCAGCCTATTTAGTATGATCGGACTCATTCTCTTGATGGGTATCGTGAAAAAGAACTCGATTCTTCTTGTGGACTTCACCAACCAACAAAGAGAAGCAGGGCTCGGCGTGATCGATGCACTCCTTACGGCTTGTCCCGTCAGGCTTCGACCGATTTTAATGACATCGGTAGCAACGGTTGCTGGAGCAATACCT
>JAYUEB010000041.1:0-7842 GCA_043739525.1 Bdellovibrionales bacterium | reverse complement strand
ACATGGTCACGCCGAAGTGTGGAGTCGTTGTCCTAAAACGAATAAATTGGGTTGGTATTACGGAGCTAGCTGTAAGCCACAGCCTTTGAAGATCGGTTGCTTTAGCTGTAAGGTAAAGCCTACAGGTGTTGAAGCGAAGAGACTAAAAGCAAATCGCAATAAGGTTGCGCGTCGAGATAGCTCTAAGGTCATCTAACAAAAATTACAAATGCACTTGATCAGTTAAGAATCTTCCTAAAACTAGCTCAACCTGAGACCAATGTTTTGTGAAGTGATGCCCACAATCTCCTAAAATGTGAATGTGAATGGGCTGACGTTCACTGATAAACACGAGGTCGACGATCGTCGATCTTAAATCGATGACTCGGTCACGTCCTCCCAGAATTGCGAGGGTTGGGATTCGTAATTTGCGCAGAGCTTGTAGGGCATTGTCTCCGCGATATGAATACCAGGTCGCATAAGAAAATCCGTTCCATTTCTTGAGTGAATTCGGATTTTGATAAATATCCTTTAGTTTTTTCTCGTAGTATTTTTTCTCGCTTCGAGCAGCTGTATTGAGTTCTTCTTTCAGCCAACCACGTGTTCCCCCACCGATCATACTCACAGTCTTAACTCGCTTTTCTCGGCGTGCAACTTGTGGCGCGAGATAAGCCCCTTCTGAATATCCAACGAGGTGAATGCGATGACTTTTCGGAATGACGGCCTTTATAGTGGCCAGAGCGTCGTCTATTCTTTTAGCGCGTCGAAAAGACATTTCAAATAGCTCACGATTAATTTTACCTGGACTGAGGCCCGGCTTATTGATTACCAAAAAATTAAAATTTTTTGCGACTTTTGCTCCGACCAAACTCTCAAGTTGCGCGCGATCTCCTCTGCGAAAATCTGAAGAGGACTCAGTTAAAAAAACGATCCAATCTTTGGATTCTGATTTCGCCAGAGAATAGCCCGCGATAAGCGAGCGTCCATTTTTGAGTGAGATGAGTTTGATATAAGAGATGTGCGATGACATTTATTAGGCCTTAGGCATTTTGCTCATATCCATATACAAGGCATTCCATCTGTGGCCGTCTAGATCCGTAAAGCCACAACCATACATCCAGCCATCTTTGTAGCCGGGCTTTCCATATACCGTGCCGCCAGCCTTCTCTGCTTTACTTGCCAGATCATCAACATCTTTTGGAGAATTCGCTCCTATTGAAAATAAAACTTCAGTCGACTGCGCAGTATTTGTAATTGCGTGTCCACCCACAAAACCTTTGAATAAATCCGCATTAAACAAATTGACGACCGTCTGTTTGTTTCCGACGAACATGCTCACCATATGAGGTGCTTTGTGGCGTTCATTTATGGTGAAACCAAGTTTCATAAAAAATTCTTTGGCTTTCACTAAGTCTTGCGATGCGAGGTTGATCCAAAATTCATTTTCCATTTTTCCTCCGGGATATCTTATTTTCTTTGCCTCGCAAGGCGAAGTTTAAATTCTTTGATAAGCTCGTCACGAACAGCAAGGTGAAGTTTACTATAAAAAGGACGTTTATAGAAACTTAAATAAACGGGAGTGCTCACAGTTTTGTAGTCCGAAACAACTTTCAGTTTTTTGTTTCCGTGAACAATGTGCAAGGGGTGTACAGCTCGACCCCAGCCTTGTTCGACCCCAGTGAGTATGCTGGGTGCGTTGTCGACAAACCATCGTTTGTATTTGGGAGGTTTCGTTCCCTGAGCCTTAAAGAATTCAAAGGTTGCTTGGTCTTCATTGTCGTTATCCAGATAGATGCTCTTTTTCTCTTCTGAAATATGGAGAGCTTCGACGACGACGTTATTTTCATATCCAATAAGAATCGATTCAATATGCCCCGACTCAAGAGAGTCAGAAGTGATGACAAAATCGGCCTCGGACTTTTTAAGCGATCGATTCAGTTCGTGAATTTCAAGAGTGATAACTTCGATTTGAATTTCAGATTGTTTCCTAATGAGTTGGCTCAGCGACGGAATGATGACTGAATCGACTACAGTTGAAAATCCAGCGACGCGAATGAGTCCTGCAAGGGGAGCTTGTGATCCTGAGCCTAAATAGATATCACTCAAAAATTCTTTCTCATGATCACTCATAAACTGGCAGTGCAAAAATAGTTTTTCCCCGACTTCAGTCAAGCTGACGCCAGAAGTCTCTCGTAGGAACAAGCTGGTCTTAAGTGAGTCTTCAAGTTTCTTAATTCGTATTGAAAGAGCAGGTTGTGATAGGCCAAGCGATTTAGAAGCTTTAGAGAAACTTCGAGAGTGAGCGACTTGAAAAAAGGCTTGGAGTTGGTCCGAGTTTAATTTCATGCCTATTTATAATATTTATAGGTACATAAAATCAATAAATTTGTGAAAAGCTAGCTTTAGTGTCGAACTAGAGGAGGTCAATCTTTACAAAAGGACATCTATGAAAATCAAACTTGTACTGCTTCTTGCTGTCTTCATATTGAGTGTGAATGCTTTGGCTTCATCTGAAGATTTGCGTCTGACAGATCTCATAAAACATTACACAGAGGTTTCAGCCGCAATTGATCCCTTTGTGGCTCCGACTTACGGAGTCTTTGATTACAATTCGAAGTTAGGACATTTTCCATCTCGAAGATATGTCAGAGAGAGTAATCAGCTTTGGTATGGAATCCAAGAGGAGTTAGAAACGATCGACGTTCAAAAGCTCTCGTATGCAAGTAGTTTAGATTACCAGGTGTTTCATCAGCAGCTTCAGAACTTAATTGTTGCGTCTTCGCATGAAGGTCATTGGTATATGAATTTGTCTCACGAAAAGAATCGACTTGTGGATTTTATAAATCAGGCAGATCCTGACCAGGGCTTATTTCCGTTTAAGACATTTACTAATTATCTGGAGTTTGCCAGGCGAATGGAGCTCTTTCCAAGATATGTGAAGGGTCTGCTTCGAGTCGAGAGAGAAGGAATGGCAAAAGGTTTTCAGTTAAGCTGCTATTCGGTTCGCAAAACCTCGATTTATCTGAAACCCGCACTTGAAACTAATTTGGATCAAAATCCATTTTGGAAACCGGTGACTCAAATTCCAACCAAGTTTTCGCAAGATCAAGCTCAAAAAATTAAATATATATATGGCAAAATGATTCAGAAAAATATCGCGCAAGCTTATTCAGAAGCGATAAATTTTTTAGACCACGAATATTCACAAAACTGTCAGGCACAAACGGGATTATCTGGCACTCCAGATGGAGACAAGCTTTATCAGGACCTTTTAAGATCTGAAGCGGACACTGAGTTGGATCCCTCTGTCATACATGAGATGGGTTTAAAAGAAGTTGAGCGCATAAAAGGCGAGTTTGCAAAAGTTCAAGGCGATTTAGGATTTAAAGGGACTCTCAAGGAGTTTCTCGATCATATGAGAAATGATCCTTCCAATTATTTTAATACGAAGGAGGAGCTGATTGCTCGATTTGTTTCGCTTAAAGATCTTATCATTCCTCTCCTACCAAAGTTTTTTGATATTGTTCCGACGACCCCCTTTTCGGTTGTGAATGTCGATGAACCGGGCTCGGCTTACGCGCGCTTTCCAACGACTTTGAATCCCTCCGGTGCGATCGTGCTCCAGACGGGAAGTCTGCAAACCTTCCCGAAGTTCACCAATGTCACTTTATTTTTGCATGAGGGCATGCCTGGTCACGTTTTGAACGGCTCAATTCAATTTGAAAATGCAAATTTGTCTAATTATCGCCGAACTCAGTTTTACTCAAGCGCGTTTGACGAGGGCTGGGCCCTTTATGCTGAGTATCTCGGTTATGAGATGGGACTCTATGATGATCCCTACGCAAGATTTGGACATCTTGCCGACGATATGTTGCGAGCCGTCCGTTTAGTTGTCGATACTGGTATTCACAGTATGAGTTGGACTCGTGATCAGGCGGTTCAATATATGGATGCGCTGGTCCCTTATGAGTTAAATGATACGCAAAATGAAATCGATCGCTATTTGGCGATACCCGCACAGGCGGTATCGTATAAAATGGGTCAATTCAAAATATTGGAGCTGAGAGCTTATGCCGAAAAAGAGCTTGGGTCTCAATTTGACTTAAAGAAATTTAATTCAGCAGTTGTCGGTGATGGGATTATGCCGTTAAAGGTTTTGGATCAAAAGATGCGCGATTGGATTTTGGCTCAAAAAACAAAAAATTGACTTGTTAGTCTGTATTAAGAAAAACCCAAATGAATTATTGTGGCTGCGAAATAGCAGCCTTGTCGAGAGCACTCGGTTTCATTGGAGTTTTCTGTCCAATCAATAAAAACACAAACGCAGCAAATACAACTGCAACCGAAATCGAAACGTAAAGCCACTTTGCGACTTTTTTCTCCTGAGATTGACTGTGACCTGTACTTGATTCCAACATGTTGAACTCCTTTTCCAACTTTAATAAGTGCAAGTTTAAGGCCTGTCACTTGTCGTTTAATTTAAGCTCAAGGAAATTGACGGGTCATTTTGCCAAAGTGAAGAGCTATAGTGTCTCAAGCAAGCTCTATTTGCCGCTGAGGCGATTCGAGTATATGGTGGCACCATGAAAAAGGTATTAGTGATTGGTGGCGGTTTTGGTGGTCTCAATTGTGTTCGTGCTCTGACAGGACATGAAGATCTTGAGATTTCGCTAGTGGATCGAAGGAATTATCATTTGTTTCAACCTTTACTTTATCAGGTGGCAACGGCGGGTCTTTCTCCGGCTGAAATTGCGACTCCCATTCGATCTATTTTTACCAATAATCCCGAAGTAAGAGTTATTCTCGACAATGTTGTTCAAATTGATCAAGTCAATAAATGCGTTATTACTTCGTCATCGTCTTATTCGTATGACTATTTGGTTTTAGCCTGCGGAGCAAAACATAGTTACTTCGGGCATTCAGATTGGGAAGAATTTGCTCCGGGACTTAAAACTCTCGAGCAAGCGACTGAAATTCGTCGAAGAATTTTAAAAGCTTTTGAAGAGGCCGAAAAAGAAATAAATCCTGAAATTCAAAAAAAGCATTTGAGTTTTATCGTTGTCGGTGGTGGTCCTACCGGAGTCGAATTGGCCGGCGCTATCGCAGAAATCGCGAGACAAACTTTAGAAAAAGATTTTCGCAGAATTGATCCGTCCCGCACACGAGTTATTTTAGATGAAGCGGGATCAAGAATTTTGGCCTCCTTCTCAGAGGCTCTATCTAAGAAGGCAATTTTCGATTTGGAGAGAATGGGCGTACAAGTTTGGACGAATACACGTGTTAGTCGCATTTCAGAAGAAGGCGTTGAATTTGGAAAAGAGAAAATTGCTGCGACGACAGTTTTATGGGCCGCTGGTGTGCAGCCATCTAGTCTCTGCAAGAGTCTCGGTGTTGAGTTGGATACTCAAGGTCGTGTCATCATTTCTTCGGATCTATCACTCGTGTCAGATAAAAATGTTTTTTGTATTGGGGATATGGCTCACTTTGATGAAAAGGGTCAAGCCTTGCCGGGTCTTGCACCTGTTGCGATTCAACAAGGAAAACACGTTGCTCAGAATATATTGAATGACTTGAAGGCCAAGCCAAGAAGAGACTTTCATTATCTTGATAAAGGTCAAATGGCTACGATCGGAAGAAAGAAGGCCGTCATGCAATTTCGAGGAATTGAAATGAGTGGCCTCTTCGCTTGGTTAGCTTGGCTGTTTATCCATATTTATTATTTGATTGGATTTAAGAATCGCATTTTTGTCTTTTTCCAATGGTCGTGGGCCTATTTTACGATGAGACGTGGCGCTCGGTTGATTGTTGACAAAGAGTGGCGAACGAAGCCAAAATCGGAATCGACATAAATTACCGAATCTCTTTTACACTGACATTTAAACGTTTCGAATAGGCATTGAGAGTGCGTTCCCAAGCAGGGCGAGCGAAGGCTTTAGCGTAGTAGTCTTTCAAGCGAGGATAAGGGTCGAGTAATGTCGTTTTACGAATTTCGCGTAAAACCATCGAAATGAGAATATCGGCAATCGTGAAATCTACAGAGGCAACCCATTCGCGAGATTCGAAATGCTTTTCCAGTCCATCAAGCCAGCGCCCAGCTTGCTTAACCATCTCCGCCCTTCGCTTTTCAGAAGTGGGACTAAATTTGTCGATCAGCTGAATCTCCAGCATAGGGCGTTCAACCGTATTGAGTGCAGCAAAACACCATTGCATAACACGCATTCGGCCTTCGAAATCATTTGGTAGGAGTTTTCCCGATTTCTCGGCGAGATAAACAAGGATGGCGCCTGATTCCGCAATGGCAAAGCCATCATCTTCTATAGCAGGTATGAGTTGAAAAGGACTGATCTCGCTATAGGCGGGCCTTTTGTGTTCACCGCCGGTATGATCAACGCCGTGTATGCGATAGGGGAGGCCAATCTCTTCCAGTGCCCATTCAATTCTGAGGTCGCGTGTCTCGCCAATAACCGGCTTAAAAACTTGCCCAAAACCATAAAGTGTAATCATTTTGTCCTCCCGAGATTTGAGAGATCTTAGCGATGAGATTTGCATCTGTCAGTAGGCAATTGTTCTCTCAATTACACTTTCGTTGGGCGAATCTATTCTTTGTTTCTTGGCTTTCTTGTTTCGGTCGTCAGCGCTTTTTTTTAAGAAAATATTCGCGAAATAAATAATCGAGGTCACTTTGCTTTATTTGAGAGTGTACCACTAATGCCAAATTGGAACCGGCTGCTGTTTCGGGTGACAATAATCCAAGCATGAAATAAAGTGAAAAAATGTTAAAACTTTTTGTGGGATTTTTAATTTTGGTTATGGTCGTGTTTTTGAGTTTTTTTTCGTCGACGCCCAGAACTTGTCGACGAGCTTTTGTTTTTTTTGATTTAGGTGATACCCTCATAGATACAAGCACTCATAATTATAATCCTATGTTCGTAATGCCAGGAGCGCTTGAATATCTTAAAGCTCTTCACGATAAAGCTTATCCTTTAGGCCTCATCTCAGATGTTCCTGAATCTTGGGGCAGAGACAAGCCTGAACTTAATCTTATTAAAGACTATCAAACTGCGAAATTGAAACGTCTACTCGGTTTTATAGATGGGATTTACCCAGAGGATCATGCGAGTTGGATTGGGCCTCGCTTTGAATGGTCCTATTTTCAGGGGCATGTGATCTTGCCTTTTAAAACCGCCGATCGCAAAAAAAACGGCGGCCATATCATGTACGAACGTGCGCGGCTATTAGCTGCGCAACAAAATTGCCCTGCGATTTACGAGACGAGTGAGAAAAAGGAGATTGAGCCTGCACGTGGAGCAGGCCTTATTCCTTATCTCAACGGTTCAGACAGCGAGAGCTTTTATCTGCCAGCTGAGAAAATTGAGACTTTGATAAAAGATTCTCACTTTTAATCAACTTTTGACGCCATGACCTTAGCAATATATAAAAGGCGTCATGGAAACTTCTGAAAAAGATCAACCACTCGCCAAAGCTATTGTTGGCGAAAAGCTGAGTCAGGCCGCCTTTCACCAGCTCGCGGGTTTACTCGCGGGGTATCCATTTGTTAAGATTGTAGTTGATAAAGCTAATAATCAAATTCACTTCATCAATCATCACCTTTATCAATTTCATGCAGATTATATAGCCGAAAATATTTTAGGCATCTCCATTGCAAAACTTGAATCGGACTTGGATTCTTACAATTACAGCTTTTATTCAGATCCTGAGCGTCGATTTTATCTTGGGATAATTGCGCTCAATACCCAGCAGGATAGAAAGTTTTTTTCGCTCGAGACTGTTGAAGTTGATGTTATGGGCGCTGATATGTTGAAATATTTTTTCAATTTTGTTCGTGAGAACCTTGATCAGTCG
>JAYUEB010000040.1:0-2615 GCA_043739525.1 Bdellovibrionales bacterium | reverse complement strand
ATTAAAACTGGCAAGTGGCACACGGTAACGAAGTCCGAAAAACCGGGATTCAACAGTACGGCACTCGTTGGTTTTAAGCGCGAAGGCGAATTTCGCGGAATCAATACACTTTGTAATGTGCATGATGGGTTGATTTCTTTGCCAACAATGACTCAAAAAGTTTTAGACGTTGAAGCTGGAGAAAAAGTTTTTATAGCGCAAATTCCATAAGGGGCTTAAGTATGAGTGAAATAAAACCAATTAATTTTCTAGGCGATTATATCGATGGTCAATGGGTAAAGGCAGATAGACCTGACGGCGAGTTTTTAGATATTAGTCCCTCTGATTTAAAAGATCAGATTATGAAGCTCAATTATCGACATGATCATGTCGAACAAGCTTGTCTCGCAGCAAAGCGTGCATTTAAGACTTGGTCACAGGAACCTCTGGAAAAGCGCATCTCTCAAGTCAAAAAATTGAAAGATGTCTACATCGCACATGCCGATCAAATAGCTGAAGTCATCGCACGCGAAACAGGTAAACCATTGTGGGAGTCGACAACCGAAGCCAAATCGATGGTGAATAAGATCGATATCACAATCGATTTTTCTCTTAAGCTAATAGCTGAAGAGCGTATCGCAAATGCGCTTCCGAACGTGGATGGTTATATTAGGCATCGACCTCGAGGTGTGATGGCAGTTCTCGGACCATTTAATTTTCCGGGACACTTACCGAATGGTCATATCATTCCCGCAATCGTCACTGGCAATACAATTGTTTTTAAGCCAAGTGAGTTGACTCCAGCCATTGGGCAATTGATGGCGCAACTTTTCGAGAAAGCTGAATTTCCAAAAGGAGTATTCAACCTCGTTCAGGGTGAAGCCGAAACGGGTCGCAAACTCGTAGCTGACGAAAACGTTGACGGTGTTTTGTTTACGGGATCTTACGAAACAGGCCTGAAAATTAAACAAAAGACTCTCGAGCATCATTGGAAGTTATTGGCCCTTGAAATGGGTGGTAAAAACGCTTCCATCGTTTGGGACGATGCCGATCTCAATAAGGCTATTTACGAGAGTACAATTGGCTCGTTTATCTCTGCAGGACAGCGTTGCTCTTGTACTAGCCGAATTATTTTACACTCAAAAATTTACGATCAGTTTGTTGAGAAATTTTACGAAACGGCAAAAAAAATCACAATTGGCCACTGGAAAGAAAATAACTTTATGGGGCCGCTTATTAACGCCGGCGCTGTCGAAAAATATTTGCGTTTTCAAGAGATCGCCAGCCGTGAAGGTTGCGAAAGACTCATGCGTGGCAAAGAACTTGAGACTTCTCACCGCGGTTATTACGTCACTCCAAGTATTTGTCTCACAAAAAAATTCGATCCGAATTCGGTCTATCAAAAATCTGAAATTTTTGGACCAAACGTTGCAATTTATAAGGTTGACGATTTTGAAGAGGCTCTTCAAATCAACGATTCGACAGGTTTTGGCTTGGTAACATCTGTGTTTTCGAAAGATCGCGGGTTATACGAAGAGGCGGCAAACAAAGCCAAGGTCGGAATGGTCAACTGGAATCGCACAACAAATGGAGCCAGCTCAAGAATGCCATTTGGCGGACTTGGTAAATCTGGAAATGATCGTCCAACTGCTCATCATGCCGTTTTTTATTGTACTGTTCCGGTTGCATCACTCGAAGACACAACAGGATTTGATACGAAGGCCTCAATGCCTGGTCTCACGTATGATCCTATAAAATAAGGTGGAAGCGATTTGAAAAAATTTGTTGTTTTTATCCTGTTGGTTGGCCTTCTCGCTATTGCGGGCGCGGCCTTCGAAGCTGTTCTCTTTGTCTCCGCACGTCCGTCTACGACAAAAGAGGACGTCACATTTGAAGTGACACCCGGCGTCTCTGGTAAAAGAGTTGCTCGTATGCTTGCGGAGCAAGGGCTTGTGACGAGCGCTTTTAAATTTCAAATTTTTTCGCGTCTTACTTCTGGAAAGCGCGTGCGAACTGGAGAGTACCTTCTTTCAAAAAATATGACTCCAAAAGAGATTTTGAACATCTTGGATTCCGGAAAGAGTATCGAATATCCGCTGACGATTCCTGAAGGTTACAATAAGTGGGAAATTGCAGATGAACTTCACAAAAAGAAGTTGGGCTCACGAGAAGAGTTTTTAAAATTGGTTGAGAACAAGACTCTGATCAAGGAATTGCTAGCTGAAGAAGTGCCGAGCCTTGAGGGATATTTGTATCCTGAGACTTATTATCTTACAAAATATACCGGAGCACGCGGTCTTGTGAAGGCTATGGTTGCTCGTTTTCTCGAAGTTTATCCAACGATTCAACAGAATCCCGAAATCAAAATGACGAGACAACAACACGTGATTCTCGCAAGTATTATCGAAAAAGAAACGGGAGCTGATAATGAGCGCCCGCAAGTCGCAAGTGTTTTTTACAATCGTACAAAAATCAAAATGAAATTGCAGACGGATCCAACGGTTGTTTATGGTATTCTTGATAGTGGTAAAAAGTATGACGGCAATATTCATAAGTCCGATCTCGAAACGCCCACTCGATATAACACCTATACCAATTACGGGTTTCCGTATGGGCCTATTTCAAATCCCGGTAAG
>JAYUEB010000039.1:0-2616 GCA_043739525.1 Bdellovibrionales bacterium | reverse complement strand
TCAATAGTTCCACCCGTCGAAGTATTTGAACCACTCGGAGCTCCATCAGGCGGCGCACTCGATGAACAATTGGTAAAGATTAAAGACAGAGTCGCGGAACAAAGAACGACTCCGCAGAAAACAATTAACTTTTGCCTTCGACTTTGCATAAAATTCATACCTTATTAGATTAAATTAGGGTGTACGACCTTGCAAATAGATCATCATTTTAGGTCACTTTCTGTATCAAGTTGAGGCTAAATTTTATTTCTAGTCTTTGATTAAGGAGAAACGCGAGTCTCATTTTTTAAATGAGAAGAAATGATTGTTCAAGTCTTGACCCGCAGACGCTCTATCTGAGCGATTGGGCCTCTTGCCAAAGGCTGTTAACCCAAAGCACGTTTTTGATCAAATGGAGAGACTTTCAAATCAAAAACAAGGGCTCGAATTACAAATGCAAGAACTTAAAGAGTCGGCTCAATTCGACTCCACTCCGGTCGCAATAGTAGATTTTGAACAATTTAGAAGAGCCCTCCAGGAATTGTTGAGCCTCGAAAACCACTCTGTCGTAAAAGCAGCGATTATCCAAAAAGTCGTTAATCGAGTCGTCATCAACAACGAAGATGTTGAGATCCATTTTTACCTTGGCCAAAGACATTATCAGCGGGAGCTCTTTCTGAGTTCCCGCCACTCCTCCTCCCACCACTTGTCTCCAAATCCAATACGCAATATGCACGGAAATTCAAATGTCTTAAAGTTAACCGTAGAACCGTAACATTTCAAAATTCACCGCGAATGGGGCGAATGCATACAAGATTTTATTGCGGTGAATTGCGAAATGTTACGAGGTACATATTGGCGGATTCGGCGTGAAGCCTGTTATTCCACCATCTTAGCGGTCTAGTAAGACCCAACTAAGATCAGTTAATCATGGATTTAAATACATCAGCTTGCCACTTCTTGAGCAATGGGGGTTTCACCCATTTGCTCCAGTACTTTAATATCAGCCAGAACTTTTAAGCTCTCAGTCGCCCCTTTGATTTCGATTCCAGCAAGGCGAATATATCGCTGCATGGTTTCGAGATCCCGCCAGCCACAGATTTTTTGAATCTGAATCGGCGGAACTCCATTCCTTATAAGCTGTGTCGCAAAACACGCTCGCAAGGTGTGGAACTTAATCGAGGGAATACCTGAGCCTATACAGAACTCTCGAAGGCGTCTCGCTTGATCGCCGTGATCCCATCTCGGGAGTCGCGGCAGAACTTCCTTTCGATTGCCAGATTGCTTTTTGAGTTCGGTTAAAAACCCAAAAAGCTCGTTGGAAATCGGAATCGTTCTCCAGTATCCGGCTTTGGTAGATTTCACTTTTTTGATTCGGCAGTTGTAGGATTTATTGATCGTGATCTCACGATTTAATAAATCTACGTCGTCCCATAAAAGTGCGTACAGCTCACCATTTCTTAAGCCGGTCTGAATCGCCAGAGACCATACTGGATACCAGTCATGTGAAAGACTCTTCGCTTTCTGGAGTAGGTCACGAAGTTGGTCGATGTTTAAAATCTCGGGTTTCTTTTCTTCTTCACGTCCCAAGCTTAAACCAAACGACGGACTTCGATCTATTCCAGTCACAATCCGGTGATCAATTCCGTAAGTGAAAGCCCTATTAATAATGACTTTCATTACGTTCATGTAGCTCACCGTGTATTTCGAGGCCTTCATCTGACTCATCATTTCGATTACATCGGCTCTAACAATTTCCTTAGCTGGTTTCTTCCACCAAGATTCGGTGTGTTTTCTTAAAGCCGCGATATAATCAGTCCGAGTGGTGGCGCTGAGATCCTTATTTTCATTTTTTAAATAAGACTCCCAACTTTCAACCAAGGTTCCCCAGGTCTCGCCTTGAGCTTCCTTTTTGAGAATTTCTGTCTGACATTCTCTGAGAAGATTTACTTCTTCTCGCTCTGCCTGTTTTCGCGTTTTGATATTAAACTTCCACTTCTGAACTCTAATGGCTGGCTTGACTTTACTTTTAACACTGACGTAAGCCTTCCAAAAAGTTTGTCCGTTTTCGTTTTTGTACTCGATCACTGCCATAAATTCTCCTCTATTTATTAAAATTTAAAAAAGAGGTTTCATCAGTCGGTCGAGGTCCACGCGCAAAAATCGGAGTCGGTTTTGAATCTTGTAAGATCTCAATTGATTTCGCCAAACCATATTTCGGATTTGGCCAACCGAAACCCGCAGGTAAAGGGCAGCTTCTTTTGCATTCATCCATTTTAACTTGTCAAAGAGCGCACTAGAGGAAAGTTCCTCTAACTTGAGATTGAGCATAACACAAACTCCGCAAAAATCAACCGAGCCCTTGAATCAAAAGTTGATGCGCCATTTGTCTATAGAATCAAACTGAATCCGTCTCAGAACTAAATTCAGAGTTCGGGGTTTCTAAGGGACTTGATAAAGATTCAGGTTTCGCTTTTCTTAACTTGCGCGTCGTAGGCGTTTTGCCATCAGCACCACGCTGTTCAATCTCTTTTAATGTGAGCCGCTCACCACGAAGTGCAGCAGCCTTGATTTCACGAGCAGCAAAATGAATATAGCGAAGCTCACTATAGTGCTCATCTGCCAGTCCCTTTTCCT
>JAYUEB010000038.1:0-2620 GCA_043739525.1 Bdellovibrionales bacterium | reverse complement strand
AGGAACTGTCGATCAAGACGGCGACGGCCATGCGGACTATCCTTCTCGCGATATTTTGACTTTCTTAAAGATGGTCGAAGCACGCGGGATCAAAAGAATTTTGCTCAGACCAGGACCTTACATTAATGCAGAGTGGGGATTTTTAGGATTTGGTGCAGTCCCCGAATGGTTTCACGATCAGTATCCAGACTCTCATATGCAAAACTCTCAAGGTTTCAGAACGAAGCTTTACGACTATCACAATGCCGATTTTCTAAAGCATACGAAACTTTGGTTTGAAGAGCTCAATAATCAAGTTTTAACTCACGTTATTGGTCCCGGAAAGCCGGCGGTTTTTTTACAACTTGATAACGAAACTAATTTTCAATGGCAATCCATTTACAATCACGACTACGGACCAAACGCGATGGCTCGCTATCGCACATTTATGAAAAATAAGTATCGCAATCTTGCAAATCTCAACCAAGCTCAGGGCACGTCATTTCAAACTTGGAGTGATGTCACTCCTGCAAAAACCCCAGGGGTTAATCTCGTCCAAGACCAAGATTGGTATCGCTTTCAGGATCGCAGTATTTTTGATTATCTTGGACAGGTCAGACATATCTGGGAAAGCATTGGTGTCCGTGAACCAAATGTGATTTTTACTTTAGCCGAGAGTTACAACGCCGTCAAAAATGGCTTAGTACCGAATGAAAGATTTCGTAACGCGGGTTACGGAAAGCGCAGACGCACCGGTCGCATGTCTATTAATATTTATCCGAAAACCTCACCTGCTCCTGACAATGTCTTGCTTCATCAGCCTCACAAATCGGATCATGATATTATTTCAGCGGCTACGGCTAACAGATATTATGATGGCGGAGCTAAACAAGAATTTGGTATCGCTCCTGAAGTCGATACTGGTTGGTTTAATCGGGTCATGCTGACGATCGCAGCAAGACAACAAACCTATCTCACACTCATTGGACGCGGACTCAAAGCACTTTATTTTTATTACTTTAATGAAGGCTTCAACTGGGATGTCGAATGGGGTAAAAAACAAATTTCGATTTTCTTTGAATCACTTTCAAAAGATCCAAGATATTCAAAATTTAAAATAGAAGAACTTCCAGATACATTTTGGACTGAACTTCAAGGCAATGTCGACAAAGGCCTTATGGTCGGATGGAATGTGAAAGAGGTTATGTTTCAAGACGTTGTAGCCGCTCAGGATCTTCACTTCGGCGCCCCCATCGATGCAAACGGAAATCCCGACAAGTATTTTACGATCGTCAAAGACATCGGTCAAAAAATCGTTAAGCCCTACGGAGATTTTTTAAGTCGATGCGTTTCGCTCACTGATCCAATTGTCATTCTTAAAGATCCGGGAAGCGTCGTTCCGGGAAATATTCCGGGAATGGATTCCGCCCAGCTCAACACTGATTTTGAAGCAGGCTTAGTCGGCTATATTCTTCAGGCAGGAGTCAATCCAACGATTCACCATTGGGGAATCAATTCGCTTCGCGAACTATCTAAAAATAAAATTATTTTTGTACAAGATAGCGGAAACCTCAACCCACGTATGGTGGTTTGGTTAGCCGAGTATATTGCAAATGGCGGAACTGTCGTGAACTTTATCGGCGACACCCTCGCCAAGCAAATTGGCGCTCCAGCCGCTCAACAAGTAACGAGCGCTCCAGGAGCTATTTCACTTACCTATTCTTCGGGAACTTCGTTTGACGCAATGGCCGCAAGCGTGAGTAGTTATCAACTGACCCCAGCCCAACAGCCCGTTTTTGTAAATGGTGATCGTGTGATTGGTTATCGCTCTCAATTTCAAAAAGGTTCTTTGATTCAAGTGGGAGCCATCATTCACGACGCATTTAATACAGACGCCTATGCCTTTTTAACAGATGTTCCTCAGCGACGGCAGATGCTGGATGACCTTATTTCCCAAAATCACATTCAGGCGTACTTTCGAATCAAGGAAGGCGGAGATCGCATAGATGTCTTTGGAAGAAAAGCCCCAAAAGATGAAAGTCTTTGGGTCACTGTCAAGAGTGGAAGACTTGATGCCACTCAGTTTCACGTTCAAGTTTCACCAAGCCTTATTCAAAATCCAAAAGCGATTTATCAAGTTAAGAATGTGCTGACAGATGAAGTTGAAAAAATCGATGGTGCAAGTTTGATTGCGAAAGGCTTTTCGGTAAATATGGAACCAAATGGAAGTGCGGCGTTTTTAATTACGCCTTAATTGCGAAAGAATGTCTGCGCTTATCGTTATCATAGACCACGACTTCTTGACCTGCTTTAATTTTCTCTAAATTATCTTTCGAAAGCGTCACTTCGTGGTGATGTTTAAAAATAAGTGAGTACTCATCACTTGTCGTTAAAGTGACGTCCTTTATTTGATCAATCACCGATTTTGGAATTGTCAGAGTATGGGTATGAGGAAAGAGTCCGCCTTTTGATTTTGCTGTAATTTCTTGTGCCATATTGACCTCTTTTACGCACCTCATCCACCAAAAGGTGTCAGGCACCTTTTTACTTAAGCAATCTTTCGGCTGCGGCCTCGTCTATTAACATAAATTTTCCGAACTCTTTTTCAAATGAGTAAACGTCGGCTTTTGCAATGTCGTAC
>JAYUEB010000037.1:0-2626 GCA_043739525.1 Bdellovibrionales bacterium | reverse complement strand
AGTAAGAATAAGCGCGCATGCCAGTACTCTCGGTTACTTTGCGGAATTCATAAATATCTTTCAGATACTTGCGATAATCCGTATATTCGTGAATGACGGGTGCACTTTTAGAAGTACTGAGAGGGCTCGATGATTCGGTCGTAGGTGTTGCCATAATCTTTTTGAACTCCGGGATCAGCTTTTCATTGAGTTTTAAAAAAGGCAAATGATTTTGTTGATTAAGCTCGGCTCCTGCGTTCAGTCACTCCACAGTTCTGATTTCTTGGCTAAAAAATCAGCGTCAAATTGATTGTCTTTGAGCCACTTTCTTAAAATACGGTAGTTCGGAATTTGACTCGCAACTACATTCCAAAAATTTTTTGAATGATCATGGTGTTTGAGATGAGCAATTTCGTGAACGATCACATACTCAATGACATCCTTAGGCGCAATGATCAGTCGCCAATTGAAACTCAGGTGGCCGCTAGTCGAACAACTGCCCCAACGCGTTTTTTGCGAACGAAACGAGAGATCTTTCGGAAAAAGTTGCATTTTACCGGCAAACTCCGCTGTCGTGGTCTTAATAAAACTTCGGCCTTGATGACGATAAAAGTCACGAATGGGCTTTGCCATTTCAGGGTGTGGTAAATTTTTTTGAAACCCACGCCTCTCAAGTTTTGGTACGCCAACGATGAGAGAATCCCCGCGAAGGTAAATCTGGCCCATGGCATTTTCAGCGGCTTCGAAATGCAAAGAGAAGGTGCGGCCAAAAAATAAAAACTTTTCACCCTCTGAATAGGTTTTTTTAGGATAGCGAATGCGAAAGTTTGAGTTCTTATCGAGGCGCACTGAGATCCAGTTTCTTTGTAAACTAAGAAACTGCAAAATTTCAGATTTCGAAGTTGATTTGGCGGCCCGCACGCGAATTTCATCATTCAAAGCAACGCTCAGAGAAATGCGCCGTCTAAATGATTCACGCTCGATGTAAACCTGGTTCTCATCAAACAATAAGACTTCTTCTCTCGCCGAGTCTGAGATTGTTTTTGCACGTGATGATTTAAATAGGTTAAACATAAGAAGGATCCTAATCTGAAAGAAGCCAATGAACCAGAAAAATGAAAACGACTTTGATGCCTTAACGCCTGAAGTGATTCTTGAGGCCGTTGAAATGGGTGGATTCAGGCCAACGGGTGAGTATTCTCAGCTGAATTCTTATGAAAATCGAGTCTTTGATATTTTTACGGAGTCACAAGAGCGTATCATCGCAAAGTTTTATCGGCCGGGTCGCTGGAGCGACGAAGCAATTTTTGATGAACATGAATTTTTAGATGAATTGAAGTTAGAGGGAATCTCGGCGGTGGCTCCGCTTAAACTTAAGAATAAAAAAACTTTAGTATCTGCGGGCAAGTACCGAACCGCTTTATTTCCGCGCGTATTGGGCCGAAATCCGCAAGAGTTTTTACCTGGAGAACTTAAGCAAGTGGGTCGTTTACTTGCGCGCATTCACAATGTGGGATCAAGAAAAAAATCTCAACATCGTCTCACGCTGGATGCAAAAACTTTTGGTTGGGATGTTCTGCCAAGACTTGAGCAGTTTGTTTATCCGGAATTGTTGAACTCATATCTCGATGTCAGCGCGCGCATTCTTGAATATTTGGAAGATGAGTTGCGTCCCGAAAATTACATTCGAATTCACGGAGACTGCCATAAAGGTAATTTGCTTCATTCGGGAGATGAATTCTTTTTTGTCGACTTCGATGATTTTGTAAATGGTCCAGAGGTGCAAGATTTTTGGATGCTCCTCAGTGGAATTTCAACCGACATTTACGCCAGCCGCGAATACGACGAAATGTGTTCGGGCTACGAAGAGCTGAGAAATTTGCCCGATGATTGGCATTTGATTGAGGGCCTGCGCGGCTTGCGAATTATTTCGTACGCAGCATGGATTTCACATCGTTGGAGTGATCCATTTTTTAAACGCGTCTTCCCAAATTTTACAACTTACAACTATTGGGCTGATGAACTTCACCAACTCGAAAGAATTGCGAGTGCGCTATGAAAATTGGAGTTTTTGATTCTGGTATTGGCGGAGTAACCGTCCTCAAAGAACTTATCACGCGTTTTCCAAAAGAAGACTTTTTTTATTTTGGCGACAACGCAAACTTGCCTTATGGCACCAAGAGCCCCGAGCAAATTAAAAACTTAGCAATATCAGCAGCAAATTATATCAGCGGTCAGCATGTCGATGCCTTAGTGATTGCTTGCAATACGGCCTCTTGTATTGCCATTGAAGAGATTCGCAAGGTGATGGGTGACAAAACTCCAGTTTTTAGTGTGGTCAGTGCTGGGGTCGAAAGTGTGGTGCAAAACTTTAAAAAATTAAAGTCTCCCGCCGCACCGATTTTAATTTTAGGGACACGGGCAACGGTACGAAGTCATACCTATCGCGATCTCATTCGCGCAGCATTGGGTGAACCGGTGCACGTCATTGAGCAAGAGTGTCCGCTTCTGGTTCCGATGATTGAAGAATCCTGGATCGAGCATAATATTTTGCAGCAGACCGTTCATGAGTACCTGAAAGCTCACACCCATTTGATAGGTGGAGTGGCGCTTCTCGCGTGTACGCATTATCCATGGATTAAATCAA
>JAYUEB010000036.1:0-2634 GCA_043739525.1 Bdellovibrionales bacterium | reverse complement strand
GCATCTTCTTTCGCACTCGCATCAAGCCCTGCTGATACTCCTGTTGAAAACTGCCAAACTCATGGGGATTGGTACGTCACCATCTCGAAACCTGCTGGGCAATCAAAATTGATACTCACGAATTACCGACTTGCTGCTAAGGATTACCCATTTGATATTGAAAAATACTATGTTGTTAATTCGGATTCAAATGACGTGAGTGAGACGACGGATCTTTCTCAAAAGATTTACTCAGGTGCTCGCTACCGCTTGGTTGTTCCGCTCACTTCGGGGCAAGCTTTTCTTTATCGCTTGAATGTCAACACAGGGGTTTGGCAGAAGCTTCCTTATTCTTGTTCTAAGTAGGTCGCCGTCTACGGGCAGAGGTTATCGGTCTGCCGTCTCTCAGTTTCGGTCTCCGTCAGCCGACGGCCGTCTGAGACTGAAACTGCAAAACTGAGAACTGAGGACGGCTGCCCGCAGACTGAAAACGGCCATGCTCCTCGTAAACAAAAGCGACAACTGAATACCTGTTTTGTCGCAATTTCGGTCCTGTCTCAATATGAGACGCCCAAATGTCCTATAAGCCCTGTCACGGGCCATTATTTTGCTTTTCATAGGATCAACTGGGAGATTTTATGAAATCACTTTTTGTTTTGCTTCTATTTTTTCCATTGATCGGTTCAGCCCAATCCATGACCGAAAACGATCTGAACAGCAAGGCCACGACAACAACCCTTGCTCGAACTACGGCTAAACTGATCTACAGCGAAAATAACAATACAAAGGAAGAGCTTGTTTTTGACGTTCGACAAGGAGTCGTTTCGGATGAGGCTGGGACTGCTCATAAGCAAGCTATTATGGATAAATTCCGAAATATCAACTGTTCAACAAGTTTATCTTCATTTGCAGGAACCCAATCCGTTCGCGACGCAATTGCGACAATTCGCAAAGCAGTTACAACCGTTCAATAGGAGAAGTCATTATGAAATATGTATACCTTGCAATTTACCTCATTATTTTCTTCCTGATTTTTTCGCACTCTAATTTTGCGAAAGCTCAGGGGTTAACGCTAGATTATCTCGATTCGAAAGCAACAAATGCTCTGGACAAATCTCTCCAAGATCATCCATCTCGGTGCTTTCGACATTACTCAATGAAAAGTGGATTAAAATCCACCCAAACCATCGGATTTTACACTTTCTTTGAAGATGGAGTCCTTAAAGAAGAATCTCTTTTTGTTGAATACAAATATCTATCAGATGTCAGAGATGGCCTTAATAATATAAATCATATGGATAAAAAATATAAGGGTCGTGGTTGCCCAACATCACAATCGGTCGCACCTGAGTCTCAAGACTACGTCCAACCAGTACCACAAACTCACTCGTCTCATGGAACTTCAGCTTAAGATTTTACTTCCACAAACTATGAACATCGCGCACACGAGCTGTCTCGAGTGCGTCTTCGTAGCCCGCGTCTAAATGTCTGAAAATTCCCAATGCAGGATCCGCTTTCAAAACACGCTCAAGTCTCTCTGCTGCCTTCTTAGTTCCGTCAGCTACAATCACCTGGCCTGCGTGAATGCTGTATCCCATACCGACGCCACCGCCGTGATGAAGACTCACCCAACTTGCGCCACACGCGGTATTTACAAGTGCATTGAGGATTGGCCAATCCGCAACGGCATCACTTCCGTCTTTCATAGCTTCGGTTTCGCGATTTGGACTTGCGACACTTCCGCAATCGAGATGATCTCGCCCAATCACAATCGGTGCTTTTACTTTTTTATTTGCAACTAACTCGTTAAATTTCAGTCCAGCTAAATGGCGCTCACCATATTCAAGCCAGCAAATGCGTGCTGGTAGGCCTTGAAAAGCGATGCGTTCCTCTGCCATGTCTAACCATCGCAAAAGATTTTTCTTGTGCGGAAACAATTCTCTTAAAGCATCATCCGTGACTTTGATGTCATTCGGATCTCCTGAAAGCGCAACCCATCTAAACGGACCACTCCCCTTACAGAACAAAGGGCGAATATATTCTGGAACAAATCCTGGAATATCAAAAGCATTCTTCACTCCCGCATCGACCGCGACAGCACGAATGTTATTGCCGTAGTCAAAAGTGACAGCGCCCTTTTTTTGCATGAGAAGCATGCCTTCAACGTGTTTTCCCATTGAGGCCTTTGAGAGCTTGACATATTCCGTTGCATTTTCTTTACGAAGTTTTGCGGCCTTCTCTAAAGAATAGCCTTCAGGAATATAACCATTCAAAGGGTCATGAGCGGATGTTTGATCGGTCAAAATATCAGGTTTGAAATTCTTTTTATAAAGCTCATGTATGACGGTTGCCATATTGCCAACAAGGCCAATGGATTTTGCAACACCTTGTTTTTTGTACTTTTCAACTCGTGCGATTGCATCATCAATATCAGTTGCGAGTTCGTCGAGATACTTTGTCTGCAAACGTTTTTCAATTCTTGTAGGATCAACATCGACTCCCAAGAAGACGGCGCCAGCAAAAACTCCAGCCAAAGCTTGAGCTCCGCCCATTCCACCCATACCAGCAGTGAGAATAACTTTGCCTTTGAGGCTTCCACCAAAATGTTGGTTGCCGCATTCAACAAAAGTTTCGTAAGTACCCTGCACGATTCCT
>JAYUEB010000035.1:0-7912 GCA_043739525.1 Bdellovibrionales bacterium | reverse complement strand
TTGAGCAAACTGCGGATTTTGATGAAGGTATCCGACTTTAATTTGATTCGAAAAACTTAAGTCTCCCTTATCTGGAGTTTGCGAATTGGCAATGATACTGAGAAGAGTTGATTTGCCGGCACCATTGGGTCCGATGAGGCCAATTTTTTGTCCGCTTTCAATAGAAAAGCTCACTTGGTCAAAAAGGGTTTGAATACCAAATGATTTTGAAATTTTATAAGCAGAGACCAGGACAGCCATTGTAATACCCTATGTAATGAATGTCTCAGCCTGATGCTTTTGTTTGAGTTTGGCAACGGATTCTTGAGCGTTTTCATGTTTTATAAACTCAACAAACAGACTGTTGTCGAGCAAAACCTTTGGGTTAATACCAAGCTTGAAAAGTTCAGACCAAAGTTTTTTACTTTCAGGCTTTTTGCGCATAGAGCGGCGATAACAGCTCCAGTTAAACCACAATATAAACGGATAAAACAAAATCATAATAAGCATTGAGGTGTCATTGGCTCGGGTGGAGTGGATTTTATGGATGCGAAGTCCGTTAAGCTCTGCAAAAAGCCTGAGCTTAAATATGCCCACCAAAAAGATATGTCCGTAATAGACCGACTCAGAAGCTTCAGTTGTAAACCATAGGCTGTCGACTTCATTAGGAGGCATGTATTTTCCAAAGTACTCACTCTCACCAAGGAGATAACTCATTCTACCCTTAAGACTTGAGTAGTTGGGAGTCGTGATAACGAGCTTTCCACCCATTTTTAAAACTCTGGAAAACTCTTTGAACATGGCGATTTGATCTGCAATGTGCTCAACGCCTTCTTGGCAAATGATGTAATCTGCTTTTTCAGAAGAGATTGGTAGATTTTTTGTGAGATCTGCAAATTCACAAGTAATATCTTTTTCATGAAAAAATTCTGGAATGAGGTCATAGGCTAAAACATTGGCGCCGATATCTTTTAATTTGCGGGACGTAACGCCATTGCCTGAGGGTAAATCAATGACGACTTTGCCTTTTAAAAGGCTCTCATTTTGATCAATCCAACGACTGACAAAATACTTAATTTCCTTAGGGCCAAAAAACTTCATAGGTGTTCATTTTTAGCTGAAACGAGGTGCATGATCAAACTTATTCTTGATCGCGTAGCCCGAATAAGACGTCAGCAATGAGGGCGTAAAGCTAAAGGAAAAATCCTTAGGCACTTCTCGCTTTAAAAAGCTTGAAATCGTACCTTTCGTGAACAGATTGGGTTTTAAGCCACGAAACTCTTGAATCTGCAAATTGGCCTTTTGGCAGTACCGATCGAGCTCATTTGGTTTGATAAAATAACTAAGGAGATGAAGATGAGGCGGAGTATTTTTAACAAAAACCTCTACAGCTTTAATTATCACCAGCCAAGAAATAAAATTGCGATTGAAAGTGTGAAAAAAGAATACGCCACCGGGCCTGAGCACACGAGAAATTTCAGCCACAATCATCTCAGGTTGCTCAACGTGTTCTAAAAAATCCATCGCCATGACGGCATCAAAGCAGTTATCTTTGAAGGGAAGTTGAGAAGCGTTTGCGAGACTGTAGCCCACGTTCCCAGTTTGATCATGGGCGCGTGCGACGTTTAAGCTCTCGTCTGAAAGATCGACGCCTTGAACATGATAACCTTGTTTTGCGAGATAGTTACTTAAGAAGCCTGCCCCGCAACCCACGTCTAAGATATGAGTTTGATCTTGTGGGAGAGAATCTTTAAATGTGCTTTCTAGTTTTTGAAGAATCCACGGATTTCTAAGACGCGACTCGGCTCGCAGCAAAGCGATAGGATGGTCATCTGCAAAATACCACTTTTCTCCAAGCTCATGATAAAGATCATTGTCAACTTGTTGCATCGTCGCGCTTTCCAAAAAACTGCCAAAAAATAATTTGATAAATCATAAATGAAAAAATCCCCAATGCTTGAAAGAGTAAAATAGAGTGAAATTCGTTTCTTAGCCACAGTTGATAAAATGAGTAGAGACAGATCGGATGCAAAACAAAAAGTAAAGAGTGCATCCAGTGCTCCCCCGGCCCACACTTTTTGGCGTGAACAAATTCGTCTTTTGTCACAAAGAGGCAACTAAATGCGCTTAAGATGAAATAAATAAGTTTATTTTGATCGGTGGGATCCGAAAATAATCCGAAAGCGAAACATGCTAAGAAAGTCAGAGTGTCGAGCGGATGTCCGATGCGTTCCCATTTTGGAAGGCCACGCTTTAGGTGAAAATAAAATTCGTCTATGAAAATGGTGGCTCCCTGAAGAAAAATAGGGATGAGGAAAATTCTGTTCATAATTTTTTAAGAAGTCCTCCAAATATCGTAAGGCCTGGGCCGAAGGCCAAGCTCATAATCTGCGTACCAGATTTAATATTTGAATCATTTAAAATATTTTGCCAAATGTGGGGAAGTGTCGCGGAAGACATATTTCCGTAATCAAAGAGTACTTTCTTTGCGTGGCTGACTTGTTCGTTGGAAAGCTTTAAAAGATCTTGAAGTGACTCGATGATGCGCGGACCACCTGGATGGATGGCATAAATACAATTCTCGGTATCTATAGGAAAGTTTTTTAAGAAGTCATCGAGATGTCTCGCAATAGTTCCTGGCACATCTTTTGACAGTGACATTTGCATGCCAAAATCTGAAGTGATCCAAGTCATCATCGAGCCGGAATCAGGAACTATAAATTCGTCGACTTTTAGAATCTCAAATCCTTCAGGCGGAGTTGCGCGAGAAACTTTATATTTGATAAATCCATCTGCGAATAAGCTTTGAACAACAATTTGTTCAGGCGAGTGATTGGCAGGATTCATATGCAGCGAAGAGATCTCGGTATGGACGATGTCGATTTCTTTGTGAAGCTCATGAGCAAATCCTTGCGCCATTCGTATTGCCGGAAGCGAGGCGTAGCAACCCATGTGGTAGGCATGCGTGACTTTCGTTTTTGAATTCCAGTTACGCTTTTCGATGACGTGTTGTGCGCCACTCGGAGAAATATAACCTGTGCAAGTGACATGAATCAAGTGTTCAGGGGCTTGCGAATTCTCCGGATAGAAGGCTTCAAAAATCTGATTACAGTTCTCTGAAAAGAACTGAGACCTTGCAAGCATCTTAGTCCCTGAAGGATTTTCTTTCGAAATTTTGTAAACTTGCAGTTTTGAATAATCGAGTTCGTAGGGATCTTCGCTTTGAATTCCGCGAGATGAAATTTTAGTAGCTTCGCAAGCAAAGCGACTCACAAATCTTCTCATTTTATCGAGATCTTCTTTAGGAGCCTTTGCAAGCTGATCGTCTCGACCTTCACTGTAAATTTTTGCTTGAAGATGAGCACGAGCCATCCACTCAAGCAAAACTTCTTGAGAGACTTCGAGCCGAGGCCGAATCTTTTCAAATTTCGAGAGAAAATTTGGGGTCGACATCTGTAGCTCCAAAAAATTAACCTTTATTCAACATTTACCCTGCGAAGGTCTTCTAGCACAAACGGGGCCAAAATTGCGCGATTTTAGATTGCGTCTACGAAAAATTTGACCAAATAATCAATCACAAAGGAATCAACACATGAAAACAATTAGTCTCAAAGTCTCAAGTCAAACTCAGATGACCTGTCACGTGTCTGAACCAAAACAAACTGCTCGAGCTGCCGTGATCGTTTTGCAAGAAGCCTTTGGCGTAAATGACCATGTTCAGAAGCTAACGGAAAGATTTGCTGGAGAAGGTTATCTTGCGATCGCGCCGGAGCTTTACCATCGTACAGCTCCTCCTGGATGGACTTGCGACTATAAAGATTTTAAGACGGCGGCAGAGCCTCACTTTGCGGGCATTTCAGAGCGAGGTCTCATCGAGGACGTTCGTGCTTGTTATGATTGGGCCGTGGATGCTCACAAAATTAAGTCGATAGGATGCACTGGGTACTGTATGGGAGGGCGAGCAAGCTTTATCGCAAACTCAGAGGTACCCTTAACGGCCGCGGTTTCTTACTATGGCGGAAGAATCGTGCCGTCACATATTCATCTTTCAGCAAAGCAAATTGCCCCACTTTTATTTTTTTGGGGCGGTAAAGACGCAAACATCTTGCCAGACCAAATTCGCAGGCTGAACGAATCTTTAACTGAAGCGAAGAAGCCATTCACAAATATTGTGATCTCAGACGCAGATCATGGCTTTTTTACGGATGATCGGTCATCTTATAATCCAATTGCTTCGAGACTTGCGTGGGCGACAACGATGGAGTTTTTTAAAATTCATCTTTTATCTTAGGAAAGAAATCTCAGGAAGCGCCAGCAGTTCGCGGTTTGCCAGTCGCAGATTCGGGTATCAGGTATCAGTTTGCCTGACCCCGAACTCTGAGAGTTTTCGGGAACAGGCAGGCTGATACCTGATATCGGCTATCTGAGTCTGGTACTGAAGCGGGTAACGAGGTCTGCTACTTACACACTAGGTTTGAAACTTCGGTAGCGACTGCATTTTCTCTCGCAATATCGCATGCCTTATTGCTAAGAGTTGGCAATACATCCCAATTTGAAAAAATATTGGATGCAAGGCCCTTCACAACACCTACGATGTAGGTGTGTCCTTGGTAATTGATATATACCGGACTTCCGCTATCTCCTTCTTCAACTCTTGAGCCTGACTGGGATTCGAGCCAACCTGCGGAATTAAACGAAAAACTATTTAAAGTTGCTGAACGTTTGAAGTCGGCTGAAGAGATTTCAAGGTAATTGGTGCTCACAATAAAAAACTGCGCGGCACTTAAGTGATTTTTGATGCTGGACCAAATTTTTTGAGGAACGACATTTGCGTAGTTAAAATTTGCGTCGAGTTCGAGCTTATCGTTTAAAACGATGAGCGCGACGTCTTCAGCTGGGGGGATCTGTGCGGTTGGGCCGTTTTCAGTCAATTTCTTTTGTAAATTTTTTGAGACGATGAAATGCGCGCTAAGATCTTTTTTGTAAAAGGGAACATAACCAATGCGTACTTGCTTGCCGTCAGTTTTTCGTGTGACAAATTTATAAGAACCTACTTCGACGTGAATTTGATTTTTAGCAAGAGCTAGACTTTCGGCGATACAATGAGCCGCAGTTACCAAAACCTGAGCTGAAATCGCGGTTGCGTTGCAATATCCAGTGACGTCGCTACCGTCTTCTGCAAGAGCGGCGGAGCTGATAAAAAGATTGTTTTGAAAGTTATTATCTTCGATAGCAATTGAGTTTGTGAGTGACCTGGCATTTTGAGTTGTCGCAAGGAGGCTGAAAATGACTAGGGATTTTGCGAATAATTTCATAGGGACCTTTTTTGGTTGGTTGGTTCCGATGAATGAAGAATTAGCAGTCTTGCACCATCCTTGCAAAGTGAAGTTTAACGATGATGCAAGACGTTTTGTCGAAGCCAGATTTGGCGTTGACTGCCTTCAATAGGGATCTTTAAACTTATGGGAGCTATTAGCTGTAATTCATTTGGGCCTAATTGGAGGAGCTGTCTTGATGAGCACATTTGAAAACAAACTCGAAGCCTTTCCAGTAGATTTGGGGGCTCCAGTATGATCTCGGCAATTTTACTTTGCGTAGAAGAGAGTAAGAAATTACGTCAGCCAAAGGCTCTTCTTACGCTCGAATCGAAGACTTTTGTAAGGCAAGCGATCGAACAGATTTTCAAATCTGGAGTCGAAGAACTGATTATCGTTACGGGTGCGTATCAAAAAGAAGTTGAGATTGAGGTTCGAAAATTTTTTGATTCTCTCGTTCGTCTTTCGAAGATTAAGCTCGTACATAATGAAGATTATAGGGCTGGCAAGATGGGTTCGATCCAAAAGGGCCTGAAAGCGGTGAGTTCTGATAAGGCCGCTTTTTTTATCTCATTGGTAGATTTGCCATTTCTGAGCAGTCAAAACTACCGAGACTTTATTAGAAAATTCACTCTGAATGAGAAGAAGCTCATTCGCGGAAGATTTAAAGGTGATCCGAGTCATCCCGTATTGATTTCGACGCAATATAAAAAAGAAATTTTGAGTTCACCGGTGGATGACAATAGTTGTGCATTTTTATTTAAAAAATATCCGACAGATATTGCTTGGTGCGAGCTCGACTCTGCTGCAGGAACATCACTGAATATTAAGAACCTCGTATTCTAAGACTTTTTTAGAGGATTCGACGACCGCGACATCTCCCACTTTGAGTCCGAGAAGTGCTTCACCTAGAGGTGAATGAGGAGTAATAATTTGTACTGCCATGGAATCGATATTGAGCTGGATTCCGCCACCCTTTGACATTAAAAAAACAAAACTTTTTTTATCTTCAGATTCAACCTCAACAAGTGCCGTAGATAAAATGGAGTCTGAATTACTAAAGCTTTTAATTTCGAGATTTTTGAATACAAAAAGTAGCTCTTCAATTTCGCCAACTCGTTTTGCTTGAGCGCCCGCTAAATACGAAGCTTCCAAAGCCCGAGTATCGTATTCATTTTCGGGTTTGCTTTCTTCGTTCGTTGCGGCGTCGTAAGTTGCTCGAGCGGCGTCCTGTAGGACTCGAAGATCGGCTTCGAGTTTTACGCAAATAGATTTAATTAAGTTTTGTTTGTTCACCGAAATATTCTCCTCAAAGCGCGCCTTGAGTGTGGATCATTTTCATCAGAGATCAACTAATTTGTTTTTTTCTGATGCAAGGTATGAACGGGTAAGCCGATAGGGGTCATTCCCATCGAATAAATCGATGTCTGATAGCTGCCGTTTTGAACGTAAACCTGGCAACTTGCTAGGTCTGAAGGAGTCGGAATTGTAAATTTAAGCTGCGCAACGCTATCAAGATTTAGTGAAGCTTGTGCAAAGACATTTCCGTCGCAAGCAGCCCAAACTTTGTCGTTAAATCCTGCGAAAGTTCCCTGAACGACAAATGCATCTCCACCGCCGCTTGTCCCTAGCTCGTATATGCTTTGGATGCTCAAGATTGAGTAGGTATTCGTTTGTACTTGGTTGTTTGCCACAATAAATTGACAGCTTGAGAAATTACTTGGAGCAGGGATTGAGATGTCAATTTCAGTTGCTGAATCATGTGTAAAATTAGAATAAGATGAAAAGCCAGAAGCTCCGTCGCAGGATGCATAAACCACATCATTACCATCACCAACAAAAGTACCTGAGAGAGTGATTGCGTCGGTCGTAGGGCTGCTCGGTCCATTGTCTGCAACTTGATTAATTGAGATCACATTGTAAGTTGGACTCTGTACCGTATTTCCTTCAACATAGAATTGGCAACTATTGAAGTTTGATGGCGCCGGAATTGTAAAGTCGATTTCATTTATATTATTTAGAGAAATACCAGTCACTTCAGTGAACTGTCCTGAGCTATCGCACGAAGCCCAGACATTGTCGTTGCCGGTGAAAAGTCCATAGACCACTATTTTATCTAAATTGCCGGTGAAGCCATAGTCGTAAGCGTAGTTAATTTTAAGCGCGCCTTGAAAAGCAGAGAGTGAAATGGCTGGAGAGACATTACTTGTTTGTCCCGAGTTTTGTACTTTAAAAGTACACGAGTCACTCATCGGCGGCATTTCAAGAATAATTTGGTCGGTTTTATCGCTTACAATGGAATAGCTAGGGCCCGTGTTGGTGACGCAACTAATGCTCACGGTATCAGATGCTCCAAAAAAGCTACCATCAAGTTCAATTGAAATTTGTCCGTTGTTTCCAATTCCGTAATTAACGACATTGGATATCGACATTGTTGTTGAGGTTGTAACGGGAGGATTCGGATTGTGATAAGTCGAACCATCTGAACAACCGACAAGATAAAGTGAAGCGCCAGCCAGTGCGATAGTTTGTAGGTAGATGTTTTTCATAGGTCAGATCCTCCGTTACTCTTTCATAAAGCAACCTAGATGCCGAGGGATGCCTCTTTTACAGAGGGG
>JAYUEB010000034.1:0-7938 GCA_043739525.1 Bdellovibrionales bacterium | reverse complement strand
ATGAAAAAGAGATACTGAATTGGTCGCCTAAGCGCAGTAAAAACATGTCTACGAGACAGTTTGCGATCCTGGCCGCAGCTTGTGATTCGCTTAAAATTGGCGGGAGCGCGGTCTATTCAACTTGTTCGATTTCACCAATTGAAAATGATGACGTTATTCGAAAGCTTTTAAAGAAAAGAACAGGCCAGGTTGAAATTTCAAATTTTGATTCGCCACTAGGCGAAAGAACCGAGTTTGGTTGGCAAATTTTGCCAGATTGTAATTCCGGTTTTGGCCCTATTTACTTTTGTAAATTTAAACGCATAGAGGCTCCATAAATTGTAAAATAGAAATAGCAAACGCCTTGAGACTTAAGTTAATTCGAATTTAAACTGGCATTCTATTTGTAAATGAACTCTTTCAAATTAATTAAAAGGGGAATATATATGAAATTTTTACTACCTGTTTTTGCTATGCTCTTAAGCCCGATGTGCTTTGCTGACACAAAAGCCGTTGAAATTCCAACTCCTGTTCTTTCAATGATGGCTTCGTCAAATTATCAACTGGCTTTAGCTCAAGCAAAAAAGGCGATTGATGAATCACCAGAGCGACTCGATTCAAGCCGAATTACGGTTCTTGGCTTTGAAAGTTCAGATGAGAAATTTGGCCAGGGTCCGGTTAGCGTTATTTTAGGTGCTCCCAACAAAATGTGGCCAACTTGTATTTTTAAAATTGGCAAAGTGACTGGCGATTCCAGATGGTTTCCAGACGGTATTAACGGTTTAATGGTGAGTGATGTCAGCTTTCAAGCTCAAAAACCAGAAGGTTTTCGCGACTGCCGCTAATTTTTTAAATATACTTAATCATTTCTTCAGCCGTGCATTTGCACGGCTTGCCATCGAGGCTACATTCGTAGTCAACGTCGATCCAATAGTGTAGGTGAGTGGCGATAGGTTCAAAACCGAACCTGCTCAGATATTTAATTGATGAGTAATTTGGTGATTCTTTCCATGCGTGAGTGACGACTGCTTTTGCTCCTAATTTTTTAAATGCTTCAATGGCCGACTCAGAGAGCTGTGGGCCGTATCCTTTTCCTTGAGCTTCATCTGATAGAAACAAACTTTGAAAGTAAGCCACTTTGTCGATTGGAACTTTCCACAAATCAGGCCGAAGTTTGGTCCCTTTGCCTTTGCTCCAAGCTCCGGGAGGATATGCGAGTCTGAGTCCCATAATCTGCTCGTTTTCATCGACTAAAACAAAGGAGCACATGACACCTTGAGATGCCGACTTTTCAAATGAATCTTTGAGCTCAATCAAAGAAAAGTAGTTCTTACCGATTCCAATATCTGTAAACTCTTTTACTTTTTGAATGTCGTTAAGCCTCAACTCACGTATACGCATAGCGGATCTTCTCGCATGAAATCGTGTTTGAGATCAAGCAAAATGGCTGTTTCGAAGTGAGACACTGGCTGCCTCGTCTTGAGAAAGGTCTAGGTAAATCTCGTTATTTTTGTGAAAGTACGGGATACTGTAGACTATGAAGACAAAAAACAAAATGAGACCAGGGCTATTTATCCTCATAACGTCTTTTATGGGGATGATTCAATATCAGAATTGTGCGCAACCTGTTAATCAGGCAGGCAATAGTTCAGACCCTGCTTATGTGGCAAGTCCAATTGCTGGATCAAATAATAATGCGATTATTAGTCAGAATAGTGGTCAAGCCCAAATGATGTTTGCGGTAACAAGTGTCGTTTTGAATTCGGATAGCAATGTATTGAGACCTGGTGGTATTTGTTCTTTACCGAAGGACGCTTCGCTTATTCAATGGCAGCTGACAGAAGATTCTGAAAATGCTTTAGTTGTTTTTCAAGGATCTGAAGCTTGCGAACATGGATCTTTTTACGTGAATCTTAACTCACAAATTCCAAATCTAGAATGCGAAAAATCTTATTCGCTTTCAGCATCACTTTCAAATGATGGCACTGCTCAGATGAGTATTATCAAGCATTGCGCAGGCGTTGCTAGTAATTAGCAGCTACTCCTCTTTCTCAAAGCATTCATTCAATCAGTTTGCAGGCAGCAATTAGCCGGCCTCGGCCTATCGGTCGCAGTTATCACATATCTGTTTGCCTGACCCTGGTTTCTTTTGGAGCCCCTGAGCGCTCTATAAATCGAAAAAATTACATAGACTTTGCTGCGTGGTCGGTGTTGAGCGGAGATGAAGGCCGGTATACTCATTGCTCTTAAAGCCATTCTCAAGCTTATTTTAGAAAGGTTTCATTGTGAAAATGATTGTATTTCTTTTTGCGCTCACTCTTGGCTCTTTCGCTCATTCAGAAACTGTCGAATTCCCAATCGTTCACAAATGCGGATTAGGACAAATTTCGATTGTTTCTGAGGTCGTCGCCGCAGGACAAGGTGCTTTCATTGTTAAGGCAAGTTGTTCGCCCGTGGTATGTAGCTATAGAGGCGTGGGATACAGAAAGTACGAAGTGTCGTTGCATCCTCAAATGAGAACATCTGTTAGAGGTCCCGTGGATCATGTTTTGTCTTATCAAGTAGAGAAGAAAGATCTCTCTGCTACTACAAAAGCTGAAGCAGATGTTGAGATTAAGCAATTAATCGAACAGGGTGTTTGCCAATCAGCTTCTTATCATTCTACTTTGGATGATTTGTAAGATCAGAAATCAGGGGTAGGCAAACAGTTATCTGATGACTCCTAACTGTGACTGGCAGACCGAGCACAATTAACTGCTGCCTGATTTTTCGTTTATCTCTCGAAATCCATTAGTAAACCTTGTGGACGTCCTAAGATTTCATCTTCTTGCATCACAATATGGCCATTTACTATCGTAGCAAATGGCCAAGCACTGACCTTTACTTGATCGTACGGTGTCCAGCCCACTTTACTCTTTATCCAAGAGTTTTCGATGGTCTTTTGCTTTTTGAGATCAACGACGGTGATATCCGCATCAAATCCTACTTTCAAATGGCCCTTCGCTTTCGGATGATAAATTTTTGCAGGATTGTGGCATAAGAGTTCGACAAATTTTTCAAGACTTAATCTTTTTTGGTTCACGAGATCAAGCATCAGAGGAACCAAAGTCTGAACACCGGGCATTCCTGAAGGAGAGTTTGGATAGGGTTGAGATTTTTCTTCAAGAGTGTGCGGAGCATGATCTGTACCAATGACATCGACAATGCCATCTGTGAGCGCTCTCCAGACAGCTTCTTGATGGCGTATCCCACGAACGGGTGGGTTCATCTGAGCTTTTGTTCCGAGGCGTTCATAACAATCGGGCGCAGACATCAATAGAAACTGCGGGGTGGTCTCTATTGTGATATATTTTTTGTGGTCTCTTAAGAATTCCATTTCTTCTTGGCTGCTAACGTGAAGAATGTGAACTTTTCTCTTTGCCTTTTCGGCAAGCCTCACAATAGTTTGCGTGGCCAGGAGAGCAACTAGCTCGTTACGAATATTTGAGTGTTCTCTGACATCCGTACAATTTTCAAATTCTTTTTTTCGTTGACTCAAAAGAGCTTCGTCTTCAGCGTGAACCGCGATGGGACCTTTGGTAGACTCGATAATTTCAAAGATACTTTTTTCATTCGCAAGGAGAAGGTCTCCTGTGCTGCTGCCCATGAAGATCTTGATTCCGCAACAGCCGGGGAGTTTTTCAAGTTCTTTCAACTCCATTTTATTTTTTTCAGTTGCGCCAATAAAAAAACCGATATTGCTCCAAATTCGATTTTTTGCGGCTTCGCATTTTTGAATGAAGAGCTCTCGAGAAATAATTGCGGGTTTCGTATTTGGCATTTCGAGAACACTTGTCACGCCTCCAGCGATTGCTGCAAGCGTGCCGCTGGCAAGATCTTCCTTGTGAGTGAGTCCAGGTTCGCGAAAATGAACTTGTGTGTCGATAACTCCGGGAAGAACATGAAGGCCGCGTGCATTCAGGACCTTTTTTGAGCTCGAAGTATTCTCTAAACCTTTTGCTAGAGTATGGATTTGATTGGCTTTGACTCCAACTGAAAGCTCCTCGAAACGAACTTTGCCGTTCTGGTCCGTGATGGCACAAGTGCCACCGGCGATAATGAGATCGAATTCATGGTTCACAATGCATCCTCGTCTTAAGCCAGATCTTTGTCAGGGCCTAGACCTCAATGTATCAAGAGTATTTTACTTTGGCGACAATTTAGGTAAACTTTAATGAACTAGATGAATGCTCAAGAAGTCTTACACTTTATTATCGCACATAGCGAAACGCTGATCGGTGTCACCATCGGACTCGCGCTACTCACTGTTATTTTTATTCTTGTCATCCCGTCGCGTGAAGCGAAGCACAGTGAAGTCGATTTAAGCGGAATTGAAGACACACTCAAACGCGTCATTGAAAGAATTCCTCAGCAGCAGCCTGCTCCTAAGGCAATGAAGGCTTCCGCGATTCAAGACGAAGAAGATGTTGGGGGCGGACCGCCCGCAGCAGTTGCTCCGCAAGCAGCAGAGGCGGCGCCCGTGATTGTTGTCGATCACGCAGCAATTGATAAATTGAAGCTAGAAATGTCAGAGCGCGAGAGACAAATTAAAATGCTCGAGGACGAGTTGAATCTCGCGAAGCAAGCAGCTGCCAAAAAACCCGCAGCCACTGAATCTCATGCGGATGATGATGCCCTAGCTAAGATACAAGAACTTCAAAGTAAACTCAGTGAGTACGCTATCATTGAAGAAGAGCTTGCCGATATTTCAAAATTTAAAGAAGAAAACGCCAAGATGAAGGCGGAGATTGAAAAATTGAAAGCAGGAGCTCCAGCAGTTGAAGCTCCTGTGGCAGCTCCGGTTCCAGCTCCTGAAGTGAAGGCAGAGCCACCACCCGTTGTTGTTTCTCAAGAAGAAATGAAAGCGCCGCCTCCTTCACCGGTCGAAACGCCGGTGGCCGCGGCCCCAAAGATTGAGGAGCCTCTGGCTCCCGCAAACCCAGAAAACGAAGATCAGGTTGTTCGCGAATTTAAAGAAGTGGTCGACAAACAAGCGGCACCAAAAATACCAGTTGCGAGTGGAATGACGGCTGAGCCGGCGGCTCCCTCTGCTCCGCTAGCAGCAACTGAATCACCTCTTGATGGCAGTCTTGATACATCTAAAATGTTGCAAGAAATTGAAAAATTGGGTGATGACGGCGATGGCGACGCGAATGATCCCATGGCGGGTTTATTAGATACTGAAAAATTAATGGCTGAAGTAAGAGAGTTGGGCGGACCTAAGGGTTCAGCCGAAAATGAACAGGCGGCGGTCGACGATCTCATGAGTGAGTTCGAGGCTGAGCAAAAACAAATGAAGGCGAAGGCATGATCCAATATTTTTATAAAAATCTCGTTGTCATAATGGTTCTCGTAAGTGCCTCTCAGGCCTATTCAGCAATTGCATTACATAGTTCGAACCCAGCGGTTGCGAAAACGGAAACTCTCACCGCGCTCGGATTACCACTTGAGAACCGAATTTCCGTTTTACGTTCTGAGGGGACTTCGGGATATAAAAATCTCGTTGCACTTATGAATGACGAGTCCGCTTCGATGGAAGCAAGATGGCGCGCAGTTACCGCGATGGGTCGCATCGGCGGTAAATTGAGCATTCCGGAAATGAAACAGGCTCTTCATTCTAAAGTTTGGTATTTGAGAAACGCGGCCCTTGTGAGCAGCGTTCAAATCGATCACGATCAAGCACTTGCTTGGGCAAAAGAATTACTTTCAGATAAGGCTCTGGTGGTTCGCTCAGCGGCTGTTGACGTCATGACTGATCTTAAAGATGTCAGAAGCAAAAGTATTCTCTGGCAAAAATTGAATGCAAAAGAGAATTTCAGAGGTAAGCAAAGTCTTTGGATCCGAAGAAAAATCGTTGAGAGCCTTTCGCTTATCGAAGAAAAAGGCAGCGAGCAAAAATTTGGGGCTCTCTTGGCAGATAAAGATGAAACTCTTTATCCACCTGCGATTCGGGCTCTTGAGCGCCTTACAAATCAAAAATTGGGAAATGCCGATGAGGCACCCAAATTCAAAAGATTGCAATGGCAAGCTTGGTTGAAACAAAATAGCACAGAGATTTAGGGCCCGTCCAAAAATAAATGCTCTTTCTATGCGCCGTGAATTTTTCGACAATTCGAGGCGGGAGGAGGAACGACTAGCCAGGGGCTTAATCGGACGACGACCAACGAAGAATTGTCGAAAAAGACCGAGCAAAGAAAGAGTAGTTATTTTTGGACGGGCCCTTAGTTATTTCGCAACGGGTTGCGGAGCTTCGCTTGCGCGCTTAACGGCTCGAGCGATCGTAAGTTCTCGTTGAACACGATAGAAAATAATATTTTCTTCCAATCCATCGCTTGCTAGTGGTTCAGTTTCAGCAAAGAAGTCTCTTGTTTTCTCAACTACTTTTTTTATGATCAGTTGAGTAGCGGCTTTTCCCTCTACTTTACCTTTAATGGTGTGAATTTGAATGCGATATCTAACGCCTGATTCGCTGCGATCGTGACTTCCAGGCGCGCGATACATTTTGTCGCCTCGGATGTACTCGGTTTCAAAAATTCCGGCATCGAGATTGTCTTCTTTGACTGGATATTTTTTCATTGAAGCGCGAATTGCCATTTCGACTTCGCCGTACTCGCCAAAATAAACTCTTTCAACCGGAACCCCGGGAGTGATTCCGTCTACTTTGAGTTCATTTGAAGTGCAGCCAGTTAAAAACCAAATGCCACTTAAGATTAGAATTTTAGAAACGAGTTGAGCTTTATTCATATCAAGGAGTATCAATTGCCGATCGGGTAAAATAGTTTGCGGTCTTCAGTCGGTCTGGTCCTAAATTCGATGCGGCTTGAGTATCTTGTCCAATCAGAATCACAGACCATCTATGAGATGGCTGAGGAACCTCTTGAGTGCCTAGTGTATTCATACTTGAAGGAAGTACGGGTGTTGATGCGAGCTCCTCCCAATTGGGATTGTAGATATCCCAGAGAGGTGTTTTGGTCTCAACGACAACTCCAGCAGTTGTCTGAGCAGTGACGCCGCTGTAGGAGTAATACATTCCTGCGCTTGTGACGTTCGTTGGAGGTGACGAAGGTAGAGCTTGGTCAATCGTGTTGGTATTTACTTTTGGGGTGGCAAGAATTCCAAGCTGGTTAGAGAAAATGGATTGGCTTGCGTCATGAATGGCAATACTCATCACCTCTTGTGAAACTCCCGAATCACCGACGTTTGCAACGGACGAGCGTAGAACGCCAATTATTTTTTCAGAGGCATGATTGGCAGACATCGTATTGAGATCAACGCTTGATCCGCTCTGAGCGCTTTTAACGTCTAAAGGGATGAGTGAATCATTTTGTTCGAGAGCACTGATCGCAAGTAAGATGAGATTCGAATCGAAGCTCTGAATTTGCAAATGATTTTTTAGAGAAAGCTGAGTCATTGAAATATCAACATCTCGATTCACGTTGATACTGTCGATATGCTGACTTTGCTGAGTCAAACTCGTAAAGTTAAAGAAATTAAGCATATCAAAAATGCTCGTTTTATTGCGAACACTTCTTACTAAATCAGTCACCGGAAATTGAGCGTGAAGCCCAACCATCACATGATCAGACGCGGTCTGAAGAGGAATGCGAAAGAGGGGCTTTGAAACGTTGATGTGAATGATATAGGATAAAGTTTGATCAGGAATCGCAAGGTTGCTCGGTACCGTAATATCCTGGCCTAATACCGAGAAGGTGTCTGACTCTGGGCTAACAATTTTTGAAATACTAAAATTTGCTAAGTCAGATCTCTTTAAGGCTTCAAACACAAGACTGATATGGGCCACGCTAAAATCGTCAAATGGCGGGTAGCCAATTGTATTGCCTGTGTACTCAACGGTGTTCTGAGAAACATGTTTTTGAAGTTTAAATGTCCCTGTTACAGGTGGCGTATGTAAAAAGCTTG
>JAYUEB010000033.1:0-7938 GCA_043739525.1 Bdellovibrionales bacterium | reverse complement strand
GAGCATCTCATAATCGATCGTAGTAATGAAGATTCTCTCCGAAAAGCATTTGAGTCTAAAACTTGGGATATCGCTTACGATCAAATTGGCTACAACGCGCACGACTCAAGAATTGCAGCTGTCACACTTCATGAAAAAATTCACCATCTCATTTTTACCTCGTCCGAATCAGTTTACGACGAAGGACTCATGCTGAATGAGAGCGATTTGACGGCTGAAATTTACGAAGAAAATCCCAACAACGAAAACCCTTATCAAGAGGGAAAACGTCTTGCGGAAAAAGAATATACGACACAATTGAGTTTTTCGGTCTCATCAGTTCGGATACCAATCGTCTTAGGCCCGGATGATTATACTGGGCGTTTGGCATGGCATATTTCTAAGATTCAAAAAGCTTTGCCGATGTATTTTCCTAACATTAATTCACGCATTGGCTTTATATCTTCCGAAGAGGCTTGCAACTTTTTGTATTGGCTTATGGATAAGAATTTTGCGGGCTCCGTAAACGCCGGCTCACCAGACTCACTATCCTTAAGAGAATTAATTGAAATGATTGAGGTCGCAGTCGGCAAAAAAGCGCTTTTAGCTCAAGCCGCCACAAAAGAAAATTCATCTCCATTTGGAATCACGTCTGATTGGACCATGAATATGGCCCGGGCTGAAAAACTTGGCTTTCAGTTTAGCCTGCATAAAGACTGGCTACCGCAACTCATCTTGAAATCTCTATAAACCCATCAGAGCCTTGACCGCGTTTCTTTTGCCTTCAAGCTCGAGCCATTCCTTTTGAAGCTCGCTAGATTGAACGATCCCGCCACCGGCTCCGAGAAGAACTTGGGTCTGATTCCACTGAATATTCCGAATGGCGACGACTGAAACAAAATCTCCATTTGGAAGCCACATAGCAAATGGGGCCCCATGCTTTTTGCGTAGTTCGGATTCGGGAAGCCCTCTCATCCATTGAAAATCAAATTCTCTTGGCGAAACACCAAGCGCCGGAGTCGGATGCATTTTACAAATGAGCTCAACGGGATTCAATTTATTTTTAAGCTTCAAATGAATATCTGTTTTGAGGTGCCACAAATTTGGAAGCTCTAAAACTTTTGGACCATCGACTCTCACGTCGCCAAACTCACTTAAAACTTTCACGACATCGTCTGTAACAAGTTCGTGTTCAAAAAGTTCTTTTGAATCACTTAAAAGCTGGCACTCACCCGTTCCTTTGATTTGAGTTCCTGCTAGAGCCACACTTCGGAGGTCCTCTCCTTCTATAACAGCAAGAATTTCAGGGGTCGCACCTAAAAAACCATCATGTTCTTGCCATGCTCCATAGATAAATAAATGCGCAGGGCAGTTGACCAAATTTTTGAGTGCTCGCGCACGCCTGAGAGAATCAAAATGAGCATCTGCCTTTGCAAACATAACCGGAACTGCTTTTTTGAGCCGACCCAAACTCATTTCACTTTTAATTTGATCGAAAGCCATTTGATACTTTTCAAATTGAGGTTCCTCCCATTTGAGAAGCTCTAACTGGGGCTTTGCTTCTAAAAATGCGCCCAATAACTTTACGAAATCTGTTTCTGAAACTTGAAAGTATTTATGAGTTGTCAGAGTTTCAAGACCAGCATCCATAAAAAAGCGAGGCGAAAAAAAAGGAAGCCCTTCGCCATTTTTTTCAAATGGACCAATTGCAAGATAGAAGCTTTGCTTCCATCGCAAGATGGTGCCACAAGATAAAAAGCTTTTAAACTCTTCTGAAGATAGCAGGCTATGCCTCCATGACAAGACTTTGAGAGGTCGATGCTTTCATATAGAAATGAAAAGCAACTCCTACAGCAACAAACGAAACGACCGACGCTAAAATATAAGCGGCTCCTGGAAAGTAGAATCCTGAGCTCTCAGTAAATCTTGCAAATAAAGTTGTATATGCCAGAGGCCCCAAGATAGAAGTCAAACTGGCAAGCGACATGAGAGAGCCTTGCAACTCCCCCTGCTCATTTGCCGGAATATTTTTCGAAATCAGAGACTGAAGTGCAGGCCCAGCAATACTCGAAAGCGAGCTCGGAACCAAAACAGCAAACATCATCCAACTTTGGGTCACAAGTGCAAATCCTGCGTAGCTAAGACCGTTCATAAAAACTCCAAACAAAATAGATCGCCACTCTCCAAGTCTCGGAATAATAATGCGAGTAAGCCCTCCTTGAGCGATCGCAACACTTAAACCAACAACTGCTAAAGACAGCCCAACGTCACGAGCGGTCCAACCGAATTTCAATTGGGTGTAGAGAGTCCAATTACTTGGATGAACCTGGCCAGCAAAGTATGTTAAAAAATAGACCACAAACAAGGGAGCCAGATTTTTCATCCGAAAAATACGTGTACTTGATTTCAGCGGATTGAGCTTCTTAATATCCATCTTTCGTCTTTTTTCAGGCGGCAAAGACTCTGGCAAAACAAATAAACCGAATAAAAAATTACAAAAATTAAGAGCCGCAGCCGCAAGAAATGGATAACTCCAGCCATAGGTGCCCACAAGACCACCAATAGCTGGGCCAATAATAAATCCAAATCCAAAAGCTGCGCCAATGACCCCAAAATTAGCCGAGCGATTTTTCTCATCACTGACGTCCGCAATATAGGCAGATGCCACCGTCATACTAGCGCCAGTTAAGCCCGAAATAATACGACCTAAGAATAAAATGAATAGGTTCGGAGCGAAGGCCATAATTGTATAGTCCATGCACGCGCCCAGAAGTGAAATCAACAAAATGATTCTTCTACCAAAACGATCTGAAAGCGCGCCCAGAATGGGTGAAGCAAAAAATTGAATAAGTGAGTATATTGAAATGAAATATCCAAAGTATTGACTTGCCTTCAGGGGATCCACCATGAAATGTCGAATCAATTCAGGCAAAATCGGAATAATAATACCGATACCCAGAACATCGAGAAACATTGTAATAAAAATAAATTTAATAGGAGAATTTTTTAACATGACGGCATCATGACAAAAACTGAGGGAAATCTCAAAACTTAATTGAAAACGCTGGTCAAACGCGTCCAAAAACTACGAAGGTGACAAAGAATGCCGCACTGAAGCTCTTTGCTGACGGCCGATTCGGGATCTCGAGTACCTTCGGTGCCAGCGTCGTTAGATTTCTGCCGATCCGCAATCACGTCATTTCGATGAGATCTTAAGCTCGGGCAGTACTGAAAGGCTTTCGCAAACATCGAATCATATCGCTGTCTCTGTTTCGTAAATGTTCCATCTTGGCTACCATCACAAAGTCCAGACCTTACACCTTGCATACAATCTGCGTGTGAAAGTGTATCAAAAAAATTATGAGCAATATCGATATTCTGTTTCGCATCTGCAATCGCGTTTTCAAGATAGCTGGAACGACTCAGCTCGCTCTGCACAGTTGAGACTTCTAAACAGAACTCAGACATTTTGTTCAAGTCTTCGATCATTCTTTGCTGAGCTACAACCTGACATCTTTGGGTTGCATCAAGTGTCGGATTCCAACTGTAAGCTTTGGAGTCTTGAATCATCTGAGCATTCTCTTTAATACATCGATCGTCGGCCCCTTGAGATTCTCTTCGAGCTCTTGATAAGTTCTGAATGGGCTCAAGGCAAGCATTATCAAGTTTACGTTTACTACCAACTGTTTGATTAAAACGCTCAACGTTGTCGGTAATTCCGATGATGTAGGCCTGAAAGGTTTTGATCATTTGATTTTTTGCATAATAAGCGGCGCTCTCAGCTCTCGCCCATTTGTCGAGAAGTGCTTGGATGCTTTGACACACATGAGATTTGTCTCCACCAATCTCTCCAGCTCTTTTTGCAAGACTTGCGTAGAGCTGTTGATCCAATTGTATTGGTACAAGACTTTTATTCATACAAGTGAATTCATCACTGTCGTAGCCCTTTTCCTCTCCCAGATTCTCAAGCCTCTTTTTAATTAACTTCACTTTTGCATCGTCTTTATTGACCCGCTCCATAAGTGCGGCCTGTGTATCAAAATTACCATTCAAAAATTTGTCAGGAGTATTGTCGGTCGCAAGAGAAATAGCGAGATATTGTTTATCTAGATCTGCTTCAATATCGTTGAGCTCACTCGCACTTTTATCAAAATTATTAAATGAATCTGAAAAAATTGATTTCAATTTTCCTTTTTCGACGTCAGTCAGCGTTCCGACCATGTCATGATAAATTCCCGAACCAAGTTTCACGACACCATCAATGGCAAAACTCATGATAGGCGCAGCAAGCCCCATCGTTACAGCACCTGCCAGCATCATCTTTGCCGCCGTTACCGGACTCGTCAGCTTATCCACATCGCGATTCAAGTTATCGGTAAATTTGTTGACGGAGCCTGTAACTTTGTCGACTGACCCTGTGACCGTTGAGGTGATACCATTGACGGTACCAGTAACCTTATTAATATTTCCATCAACATGTGTCGAGATCCAGTCATTAAAACTTTTCGCGTCTTTTGCTCCAACACTTTTGAAGTAGGCTTCATAGTCTTGCCACTCGTTCGCATTTGCCTCAGGAATAACAAAGAATTGCCTCCAGAAAGACTTATCTTCCAGATTCAATGCTGTCTTATCTGAATTCAATCTTGAAGCGAACACATCTTGCAATGAGACCGCTTCGGTAAATACAGGATAGGCAAAGCCCCGACGAGAGAGTGCGACAGAGAGCGCATAGTGCGTTCCAAGATCTTTGTAGACGACGCGAACGAGACGACTAAACTTGACCCAATCCGAGTAAAACGAAATTGTACGATCTTTTTTCTCAACGAACCAAGAGGGAGCTCCTGCTAATTTTCGAATTTCTTCTGTCATCTTCCGAGCTTCTGCTTCAGCTTGCTTTTCAGAAAGTACCGCCGGATTCGCTCTTCGATAAATAAATTGGGTAACTGTTCCCATCGGAATTTCTTGACCGTGAATCGAAACCATTCTTTGCATGACGTATTCACGCTCTATGCTGGCAACGCCCTTTACTTTTTCTGCAAGCTGACGCTCAAGCTTCTTCTGCTCCTCGGTTTCGCCGAAAACAGCTGTCATTTGCCAATGCGTTTGTTCGTTTTTGACAGGGATGTTTTTCGATTTCGCAAAAGATAATGAGCTGATTGAACTCAGAAGTCCAATCACCAAAAAAATTCGAATTTGAGACGAATTGAGTGCCATAATTTTCCCTCTGGGGATCTCAATCCTTTTTCGGATTTTCTATAGGGAAACTTGAAAATAACAAGGGGCACGACCTGAGCCGAAAGCTAGTCCCGACCCCGACCTCGGCCCTGCACTTATTTTAAGATGGGTAAAACTCTTCGAAGAACGACAACTTCGTTGTTATTTGCGTAGGTCTTGGCTTTCGCCTGAACTTGATCGGCAAGGTCGGTTAATATCAAAGCCGTGTCACTGTCCACATCGGCACTTTCAAAACTCATCTCTTCTCGCATGAGACTTATTTTCTTTTGGCGCTCGACACGCATCCTCCAGGTCGGAAACTGACTGGTATTGAGCCTGACAATCATCTCAGCGCTGTTCGCAAGCTGAAGACATTTTTGGTATTCTTGGATCGCGGCACTTCGATCTGGCTCGTTGTCTTTGATCACAATACAGTTGTTGTTTGCCTGAATCTCAGCACTCAGACGTTTTTTAATCTGAGTTTGAGTGAGTCCCTGAGTATCAAAATCAACGTCCACAGGAATCGCAATAAATTTAGTATTAAAAACTATGTCCGAACCACTTCTTCTCAAAAGATCTTTGAACTTTTCAAGGCTCCATTTAGCCGCTGGGCCTCTAAAAACGATTTCTGTTCGGGTGGACTCATCGGCTTTTGAGACTTGCGGGAGACTTACAAAAATTGCCGAAAATGCGAAAAACGTCATCGTCAGATTCGAAAATTTTGCTGTCATTGGCTTCTCCTCGATTTTAGGGGCTTTAAAGGCAGCACTTAGCAGGTCCACCCTAAAATGCTTCAATTTTGAGGCCAAAAAAAGAGCAGTTTCTTAATTGCTTTCAGGGACTTCGGCAAGAGCAAGTGAGTTAAGTCTTGAATCCAATTCAAGCTAAAAATATCATCTTCAAAATTTCAAATTTTAGGTGGAGTATACATGAAATTTCTCGCTTCTGTTTTGCTCATGATCTTAGGCTTTTCATTTCTTTCGCAAAATGTTTTAGCAGACGAGGGAATGTGGACTCTCAACAATTTTCCGAAAAAATCATTTGAGAAAAAATATCACTATGCTCCGACGGACGATTGGCTCAAGCACGTTCAACTCTCAAGTGCGCGCCTAGCTGGCGGTTGCTCGGGCAGCTTCGTATCGGCTACAGGTCTCATCATGACCAATCATCACTGTGCCTCTTCTTGTATTGAGCAGCTTTCAAATGCAAAAAAGGATTTTATCGCAGCGGGCTTCTATGCAAAGCAGGCTGAAGACGAAGTGAAATGTCCCGAGATTGAAATCAATCGTCTCGTCAATATTAGTGACGTCACAAAGCAAATTCAAACTGCTACGAAAAATCTATCAGGCAAAGAATTTAACGACAGTTTAAAAGCGGAGACAGCAAAGATTGAAAAGGCTTGCTCAGCTGGCTCTGAAAAAGTTCGCTGCGACGTCGTTTCACTTTATCATGGTGGAGTTTACAATCTCTATCAATACGAACGCTATCAAGACGTACGCCTCGTTTTTGCACCCGAGTTTGCGGCAGCATTTTTCGGCGGAGACCCTGACAACTTTATGTTTCCAAGATACGATCTCGATATTTCATTCCTCAGAGTCTACGATCAAGGGCGCCCCCTTCAAAACAGTAACTACTTCAAATGGTCTAAAGCAGGCGCTCAAGATTCGGACCTGACTTTTGTCACCGGTCACCCAGGCAATACATCACGGCTTTTAACGATTTCAGACCTGGAGCTTTTAAGAGATCTCAAGCTTCCAAAAAACTTGATGTTTCTGTCTGAACTCAGAGGTCTATTAACCGAATTTCAAAAGCGCGGACCAGAGCAAAAGCGTATTTCAAACGGAAGACTCTTTGGAGTCGAGAACTCTCTTAAAGGGATGAAAGGACGTTTTCTCACATTGACTGACAAAAAGTTTTTTTCTGAACGCGTGACACAAGAACAAAACTTAGTAAAAAAGATCAATGCAAATCAGAAGTTTAAAAAGGAATATTCAGACGCCTGGCAAGAAAATCGCACAGCAAACCAAAAGCTAAAAAACATGTATTATGAGCTCGATTTTATTGAAGGCAACACTTACGGTTCAAAACTATTTCAAATTGCGCGTAATTTGCTGAGAGCTGGGACGGAATCTCAAAAACCTAATGAAAAAAGATTTCATGAGTTTACTGACTCCGCAATGCCTCAGATGAAACAAGCACTTCTGACAACGGCACCGATCTACGACGAGTTTGAAATCACCATGATGACTTTTTATCTAACTAAGATGAGAGAGTACCTGACTGCGGACAATCCCTTTGTAAAAAAAGTCTTAGGCAAAAAGTCTCCAGCCGAATTAGCAGAGTATTTAGTGCAAAACACCAAGCTCAAAGATATTAAGCTTCGCGAGCAACTTCTGACAGGCGGCCAATCTGCGGTTGATAAATCAACGGATGTCATGATCGAATTCGCAAAATTACTTGATCCCGACTCAAGACGTGTTCGCAAAACTTATGAAGATGAAATTGAGAGTGTGTTAAAGAAAAATTCTGAAAAAATCGCGCAGGCGCAATTTGCAGTCTATGGCTCGCAAACTTATCCGGATGCAACTTTCACTTTGCGCATTTCTTATGGCCAAGTAAAAGGCTACACTGAAAATGGCCATTTTGTTGAACCGATCACAAGTTTTGCCGGAGCTTACGATCGTCATACAGGTAAAGATCCTTTTCAGCTGCCAGACTCTTGGATGAAAGCAAAAGATCAAATGA
>JAYUEB010000032.1:0-7951 GCA_043739525.1 Bdellovibrionales bacterium | reverse complement strand
TCAATCAACGACAATCTATGATGGAGAGCTCCGCTGCCGGCTCATTCACGAGCCATCTCAATCGAAAATCGAAACCGATGCTCCCAAAGACAATCATGGCTTAGGGGCCCGTTTTTCGCCGACGGATTTGGTTGGCGCTGCCCTCGGATCATGCATACTCACAACCATAGCTATTTTTCTTGAAAAAGACGGAGTGAATGTCAAAACAGCACAGGCCGTTGTCACCAAAGAAATGTCGGCAAGTCCTCGCCGAATAGCAAAACTTTCTGTTCGAATCACGATGCCGATAGGGATTGATCAAGAGCTTAGACCCAAAATCGAAAAAATTGCACATACCTGTCCCGTACATCGAAGTCTCCATCCCGATGTCGAAGCTCCAATTGAATTTATATATCCAGACTGAGGGCAACAAATGACCATATTTAAAAAGATTATTGATAAACAAATCCCTGCGAAATTCATTTACGAAGATGACCTCTGCGTTGCAATCAATGACATCGCCCCCCATGCTCCCGTGCATATTTTAGTTATTCCAAAGAAAGAAATCAGATCAATTGCCGAAGCAAAACCTGAAGACGAGAAGCTGCTCGGACACTTGATTTTAGTCGCGCAAAAAATTGCGAAAGAACAAAAAATTGATGAGAGCGGCTATCGGCTGATTTTCAACACCAACGCAGATGCCGGACAAACTGTATTTCATTTGCATTTACATTTGTTAGGCGGAAAGCATTTGAGCTTTCCATAAAGAAAATGCCAGCCTCCAGTTGAAGGCTGGCTTAAAAAATTAATTCAATCGACCAAGCAAAGCGTTTACTTCTTTAAGCTTACCTCTATTTCCGTTCGAATATACCGACGCCAAAGTTGGCTTGAAGTTTTGAATCAGCGATGCTTTTTGCTGTGGAGGCAAGCTGTTTGCCGCATTGATCACTTCTTCAAGGAGACTTCCTTTTCCGGCACCATAGATACCGTCACCAATCAGTCTGAATCCGTCGTTTTTGCTCCACTCAGTTGTCAAATACCCAATCAAATATTGCTTATACAAATTCACATTTGCATCGTTCAAAGAAATCGCAGCTACAACATTTGCAGTTGTCACTTTAACTGTTTTATAAATCTCCTTCGAACCAACCGTTGCTGTAATGTTCATTTCTTGATTCAAAGTCGGATTTTGAAGAGTCGCCAATCGAGGCGTTGGCTGATTGCGTTTGTTAGAAGATAAAGCTTCCGCTGTGACATTGACTTGTTGAGCGCCTGGTAAGCTCACGCTCACTGGCACAAGACCGTTTACTTCGCCGGCGTTTCGAATTCCGCTTACAACAACTGAAACACCTGAACCGGGAAGCCAAAGATCTTTACCAGAGCTCTCAATAATAGTTGCAAGCGTTTGATTGTTTTCAATTTCTGGATTTTGAGAGTACGAAAGAGCAGTCGTACCATAAGCCTTCTTAAAAAGATCTGGATATTGAGTATCAAAGGCCAATCGTGCAGACGCTGTGTACGCGTCAAAACAACCTTTTGAAGCTCCATGCTGCATCATCATGATCTTCATCACCATCCTGCCATTTGACTGACCTTGATCTTCGAAGTTTGGATCGAAATTGCGAAGATAGAGATCCCATTCTCTGTCAATTTTATCTGTGTATCCTGCTTTGAAAGAGTCAATAAAGGCTTGCTGCATGTCTGGAGACAAAGACGCCAAATAATCAATTTGGTAGCGTTTATTTGGATCTTCTAAACCGCGATTTTTCCACATTTCAAAACCCCACTCTGAATTTCCGTAAGAATTTGCAAAGTTTGCTCGACGAAAAGAGTTAGGTTGAAAGTTCGAAGCTTGTAATAGCAAGAAGTACTCGCTCATTGAAAGCCCACTAAAATAATCAGTAATTCCTTGCAGAGTTGCCTGGTTAAAGACTTCTCCATCAAAGTCTCGATAGCCATAGTTAAACAACATGCTTCGCATTGTAGCAGCAGCGTTTTGTTTATCAATTGCCTGCGCCAATGTCTCTTGAGCTGGACACTCTGGAGCAACATCATTAAGAGGAGGAATACTTGGCTCTGGTGTTACAAGATTAGGACGTGTGCGAGAATCAATTGCAGAATCAAATAAGCGAAAAACCGCGTTTGAAGCATCCGAAGGGCCAGATGAAAGCGCTTTGCGCTTTCCGAAGGCCTCTCCTTTGCCAGCACCCGAAACTTTACCTGCATTTTCTCCATTCTGAAAATCGCTTGTCGAAGCTTCAACAAAAACTTGGCGACCGTAAGAATCAATGATTGGATTTCCGTTACTATCGATACCAAGATTTGAAGCTCGATATGCATTCATACCGACGCTCATGCCCATAGCAAAACTAAACATTTTATTTTCAAGCTGACCGTAATAAAGATAAACACGTTTAGCCATATGGTCACCTTGAGTGCGGCCAATTTTCATTACGTCTTGAACAGATGGACCTGCTTGAGCTTGCGGGGCCGCTGGGATTGGCTGCTGATTCACAACTGGTGGCGGATAGTTAGGACGAGGTGCTGGTTGTGCATTACAGTTAATTGGGTTTATTTGAGCCGTGCTGTTGTCTCGTGTCCAATGACCATTAAAAGTTTCTGCAAGATTTTGACAGGGAACTAAAAATTCAAACTTATGGCGTGGCACTAAAGTGTATTGGTTATCGCCAATTTTTTGTTGCCAAGAAGTTTCAATCGTAATGACCTTGCCAAGCATTTGCTCAAGAGTATTACGGCGCAGCTGCATCGTAATTGGATTATTCCAGCAGGTTTGTTGATCTTTTGGAATTGCCCACATGCTTTTATGATCATCTGAATTATAATAAGTGTTATCCATGCGAATACGAAAGATACTTGAATCGCAAAGGCTCTGCCCTGAAATGGTCAAAGTGTCGTTCGCATCCAAATACATTTTAACTTGAGAGCTCGAGCTGAGCTGAGGCATTTGCTCTTGCTGAACCTGTGGTGCTGGGTTACCAAAGGCGGTCTGGCCTAAAAATGAAAGCGCTAAAATAATTTGAAACGTGGGCTTCATGAATTCTCCTTAGTTATTTATAAAGACTTAGAATAGCAGTTTGGATGCCAGAAATTACCTGTTGGAGTCCGGCTATAGATGATCCAGAGTCGTGTACGAAAGGAGGGTGACGGTTTTTGTAGAACACCCAATACGATAAGCGCTAAGGTCTGTTGTCAGTTTTCGGGCAACGTTCCCCCGTCGGCAGTCTGCCAGTCTCAGTCTCAGTTTCAGTCTGCCCGTTAACAGCTTGCCTGGTCCTGACAGTTGGCTGAGACCCAAACTGAAAAACTGCCGACTGCTGACAACTGCCCGCAAACGCTAAACAGCTCGGCTAAGGAGCAAGCCTGCTCTTAACCCAAGAATCCCCGCTTCGTTCAAATATAAATCTCTCATGAATGCGGTACTGCCTTCCTTCCCAAAACTCGAGACTTTGTGGAGACAGTGCGAATCCGCCCCAAAAAGATGGAAGAGGTACCATTTGACTGTCGAACTTTTTTTCAGTTTCATGAAGACGCCTTTCAAGCGCCAATCGACTTTCAACTTTCTGACTTTGAGGAGATGACCAAGCACCAATTTGGCTTCCGCGAGCACGAGTATGAAAATACTCCTCGGACTCTTTCGGACTTAATTTTTCGACCTGACCAAAAACCCGTATCTGTCTTTGAAATTTTGGTGAGGTCCATAAAAAGACAAGTGTCGCGATTGGATTTTCAATCAAATCATGAGCTTTTGGACTCTCATAATTCGTAAAAAATTTAAACTTTTCATCTTTCAATCCTTTGAACAAAACGATTCGAGCTGAGGGCACTCCGGACTTAGATGCTGTCGCCAGAGTCATAGCAGTGGGCTCAGCACACAGCTCGTCTTTCGCATCCTTTAGCCAGTTTTCAAAGGCGTGAATCGGATTCGCAGCGAGATGCAGTTCATGAAATTGATCAGACATAAATAACCTTTAGTGTAAGTGGGTTGCCGGATCTTTAGTTTCCGTCATTGCTTCGAGCTCTTCAGGTGTTGCTTGTCGAACAGATAAAATATTAAGTTCAAAAATAAGTTCTTGCCCGGCCAGCGGATGGTTTCCGTCAAGGGTCACAAGATTATCTTCGATTTTCAAAATGCGCACAACCATTGGCTCGCCGTTTGGTCCGACCGTATCAAACTTCATTCCGAACTTGAGATCAAGATTTGCTGCAAATTGAGAACGAGGCACATCGCTCACCAACTCATTGTGATAGGCCCCATATGCCTGATCAGGACTGAGTTTCAAACTTGTTGTATAACCAGCCGTCTGTCCTTCAATCGCAAGTTCAATTGCCGGCAAAAGCTGATCGTATCCTTGTAAAAAAACGAGGGGATCAGTTGCCGTACGCTCTTCCAGAACTTTGTACTGCGAATTGCAAAGCTTGTAGCAAAGTGTGACAAAACTATTTTTCTGAACATGTGTCTTGCCTGACTTAATCATTTCTTCTGCTTTGTGTGGTTCTTTGCCTGGTTCATACTTGGGGGCCATTTCAAATTTTTGTCTGCCTGTGAATGCATTTTTAAAAACTCGTTTCGCTCAATGTACTTGCCTCCAAAGTTTTTGACAAGCGGAGTGACCATCTGCGTATCAATCCAGGTTAAAGAGAGTCCCTTTAAGAACTCAATTAATTGCAACAGACAAAATTTGCTCGCATTGTCTGCAAGGTAAAACATACTTTCTCCGCTAAAAACTCCACCGACAAATACACCGTATAGACCGCCGACAAGCTTTTTATTCTGCCAGCACTCGACACTATGGCAATGACCCGTCAAATGTAAGGCGGTATAAGCAGCCACCATTTCTTGAGTGATCCAGGTTCCCTTTTCATGAGAGCGTTTGATCTTTTGGCATTTGGAAATGACTTGTTCAAAGTCACGATCGAAACTGACTTCAAATTCAGACGACTTTAAATCCTTCGCAAGGCTCTTTGAAATATGCAACTCACTGAACTCGATAATCCCTCTTTGCTGAGGAGAAAACCATAGCAGAGGGTAGCCCTCCTGAGGCCACGGAAAGATTCCGAGAGAATAGGCTTCAAGTAAAGTATCTTTGTTGAGTTCGCCGCCCCAGCATAAAAGCCCATCTTCACGCGCTGATTTTGGATCTGGAAATTTCACGTGGGCTTCGCTTTCAAACACAAGTCGCATATTCCGCAAGGTGTACCCTCGTGATATGAAAAGTATTTCTTGATTTGCCCGAGTCTGCAGCCCTCCGTCAGCTGAGCGAACTGCAAAACATCTAAAAGCTTCTGATGTTGATTTTTAAGAAAACTTTCATGCTTTTTCTCATCAAGAAAATCGGGTGGTGGCGGAGCCAAAACCTGAAGCTCACGGGTATTCACAGAAGAAATACACTCCCACCGCTCGAGCTGATTCAGCGCCGTCTCAACCCGAAAATCTCTGCGATTGTAAAAGTTCAGCTGAGTCCTTAAATAATCAAGGCCCTCTGCCCTAACTCGCGAAAGATTGCGATCAAGTAAATTGTAAAGTGCATGAATGAACCCAGGATCTGGGTGCGCCCATTTTACAAAATCCATTTGAATACTGATGTCATCCTGATCGAAAAGCAAAAAGCAATTGGCGAGAAGTGAGTCTCTGCCCGCCCGGCCAATCTCCTGGTAGTAAGCTTCAATGGAGCCAGGAATTTCGGCATGAAAAATACTACGAATGTTTTCTTTATCGATCCCCAGCCCGAACGCGGGTGTCGCTAAAATCAACTCGCTTCCGACGACACCAGGGTCAGATTTCAAAAATAAATTTTGGTTGCGCGAACGATCTCGAGGCGACATTTGTCCGTGATAAACAAGATGAGGAATATTAATTTTCGAAAGTTGATTCGAAAATTTGTCAAGCGTATCAATCAATGAAAAGTAAATAATCGACGGCCCCGGGCAGGTATGTTTATATGCAACAAAGGCCTGAACTTTTTGGTCTAAACCGTAAATATCTAGGACTGAAATCGCAAGATTTTTTCGCTCAAGACCCGCATCGTGAGTCGCGACTTCCTCGAGTCTGAGCTGAGCAATAATATCCTTTTGCACTTCGGGTGTAGCCGTCGCAGTGAGTGCAATCGTTAGAGGATTTCCGAGCTCCGCGCGAATATCGCCAAGTCTCGAGTAGTCAGGTCTAAAATCATGCCCCCAACTTGAAATACAATGAGCCTCGTCAATTGCAAGTAAGGCAATTTGATTTTGCGCAAGAGCTTCGCGAAATTCTGAATTTCGAAAACGCTCTGGAGTTACATAAATAATCTCGTATTGCTTTTGCGCAAGCTTTCGATAGCGAGATTTTTTTTCACCCGATTCAAGAGATGAATTTATAAAGCAAGCTCGAAACTTTTTCACAAGCAAAGCATCCACTTGATCCTTCATCAAAGCGATGAGAGGAGAAACCACAACCGTGAGTCCTCCATTTTCTGAAAAAAGTCTTGCCGGAAGTTGATAGCAAAGGCTCTTACCCATTCCCGTCGGCATCAAAAGCAAAACATTTTTATGAAGCATGAGATCATGTACGACTGGCTCTTGAAGACCTCGAAAGGCCGTGTGATGAAAAACCTCTAGGAGGCGAGCCCGCGCCGTCTCCATATTTGGAATCAATTTTTTTGAATCAGGAGACATTTTTATATCTTAACAGCTCTCAGTTCGACGTTCAATTCATTGGTGATGATTAACACGTGGTTAGTTGGAATTTCATTCCAATCCTCGACATTACTCGTAAGCTTTTCGGAGACGATCAGCACCGAGCGATCATGTTTTGAAAGAGCTGGCTCAAGATGACATATCCCTTTTTTGCATATGTATTTGCCGCCGGCAGAGTAATACAGCGTCGGCGCTTTTTCTCGCTTATTTGAGACATAGCGGATAGCCACAACGTGCTCACCGTCGCTAATGCAGACGTTGATGTAAGACGTCTCACGCACTTTATTGGCCTTCTTCATTTTTTCTATTTGTTTGATAGTCGCGATTAGAACTTCAGACATGTTTTCGCTTGATGTCCGCGTATATTTTTTCTTTTTAAGATTTTCTAAAAATAGCGCAAATAAGTGTTCCGAGTCGGTTTGACCTCGAATCCATTCGTAAACTTCGTCTGACAAGAGTCGTCTGACAAAACGTTTGATCGTATGAAATCCACCGATGCTGCCGTTATGCATGAACATTAAATTTTTGTAGTGAAACGGATGGCAGTTCGACTCTGAAACATCACCCATACTTGCTGCACGCACGTGCGCAAAAATACAAGTGCTGACGATTTTTTTTGCTATCGAACGCAAGTTGCGATCATTCCAGGCAGGCCTAACGCTCACAAAAAGCCCTGGATCTGCGTCCAAGCGTCGGTCGTACCAACCAATTCCAAAACCATCACCGTTCAAAGGCTCCTCGGACTCATGTGCCATCGCGCTTTGTTTAATCAATGAGTTTTTGGGTTTGTAAAGAAGCTCGTCCATCAGAAGCGGCTCGCCTTTGTAGGCTAAAAATCGACACATAAAACCCATCCTTTTCAAGAAGTTGCACGATTCATACTAAGGGTATCAAGCTTCTGTGCCCGAGAATAAGACTGCGGCATCTCAGATAGGAAAATTGGACAAAAGGAGGGCCCCAAACTCACATTCCCTGAAACTTCTCTGCAAAACTTGCAATCTGCCTGAAAGTACTCAAATTCTACCGATCCGGGCTTGACGACGCACCGGCTTTTCACTTAGAACAAAAGTCCTACTCGAAGTAGAAAATCCTTTCGCTTTTTTGCTTGGGCTTTCGAGTCAGATTTTCGTTGGTCGTCGTCCGGGAAGCCTCTGGCTAGCCGTTCCTCTTTCCGCCTCAATCCGACTCAAAATTCCGGCGCAAAAAAAACGAAAAAATTCTCTACTTCGAGTAACAAAACTAAAATTTTTAGCGCTTTTCGGAAAGGTATTTCATGGCA
>JAYUEB010000031.1:0-7956 GCA_043739525.1 Bdellovibrionales bacterium | reverse complement strand
ATCGCTGCAGGCTACGGCGTGCTTAAAGAAGAATCTTTTCCAGAACGTTTAGAGCAAATGCTTTCGCCAATAGAATCAAAAAAAAATATTCATCTGGTCGTCACCAATGCAGGCATCTCCGGAAGTCTGTCGTCTAGCGCCACTTCGCGATTAAAGTTTTACTTGAAGTTGAAACCGCAAATTATGGTTTTAGAATTGGGCGGAAACGACGTCTTCAAAGGAACTGAAACGCAATTGATCCAAAAGAACCTGAGTGATGCGATTGATCTAGCTCAAAAGAATCACATGAAGGTTTTGCTGATGGGAATGCAGATTTATTCCAACTTTGGTGAAATCTATACAAAAGCCTTTGCAAAATTATATTCTGATCTCGCCCGTGATAAAAAGGTGGAGTTCATGCCATCTTTTCTTGAGAAAGTAGCGCTCGATAAGACACTGATGCAGTCGGATCAAAAGCATCCGAACCCTAAAGGACATCAGATCATAGCCGACAATTTAGTAAAATATATTCAGCCAATGATCGAAGCGGTCGCAAAGAGCGAATAAAAGGAATCTATCATGTCATCGGTTCTTAGGATCAAAAACCTTTCGAAAAATTATGATCAGCTCCAGATTCTAACCGGCGTCAATCTAGAATTGAATGCAGGAGAAGTCGTAGCTGTCCAAGGGCCGTCCGGTTGTGGCAAATCAACATTGATTTCAGTTGCTGCGGGCCTCGATAGTTTCAATTCCGGTGAAGTTCAGGTTCTGAATGTTTCACCGCAAAGTCTCTCAGCAGCAGAATGGAATTCGTTTCGTGCGAAAAATATTGGAATCATTTTTCAGCAATTTCATTTACTTGAACATTTAACGGCCTTTGAAAACATCCGACTTCCACTTGATCTTGCAGGTTTGCCAAACGCGGATGCGCTTGCAAATGAAGCCCTTGAAAAAGTAGGTCTCAAGGAACGTCGAAACCATTTTCAAAGAGAACTCAGTCGCGGTGAATGTCAGAGGGTTGCGATTGCTCGAGTCTTAGTCATGAAACCAAAATTGATTTTAGCAGACGAGCCGACCGCAAGTTTAGATGTTAAGACCGGCAAAGAAGTGAGCGAAATGATTTTCAAGCTCGCAAGAGTTGAAAAAATTGCGGCGCTTGTTGTGACTCATGATCCAAATATTGCGGATCTCTGTGATCGAACCTTCAATATGAAAAACGGCCAGCTCTTTTCAAAAAATCAGATGGTCAAGGAAATGAATTGAAAAAGCTTTTGCTGATTTTGAAACTTTCACTCGTTGAGATGAAGGCGAAGCCAATGATTTTCCTGAATGTCATTGTCATTCTCATGCTCGGTAATTTGGCTCCGATCATCGTCTCTTCTCTTAAAACCAGCACGGATGGGTTCTTGCAAATGAGATCTCGCGAGATACTTTCTGCAGATCTGTCGATAACCGGTATTCATGATTTTTCTAAGGATCAAAAGTCTGAGCTTTCGTCAAAAATTGATCCTCAGAAAGTCTCGTCAGAAGTGCAATTTTTAACTATGGCCCGTTCAAAACAGGGAACCATGCTTGCTGAAGTAAAAGCTATCGATGAAAGTTACCCACTATTTGGTGAAATTACGCTTCTTGGGCAAGCTGGCGTCGCTCATTCAGGAGAGTTGCAGAAAAATAAAATTGCTTGGCTTCAACAGGATTTAATTGAAGGTCTTAAAATCAAAGTAGGGGATGTCATTCACCTCGGACATTCAGACTTTGTTGTTCAAGCCCAAATTTTAAAGGATTCGGTTTTGCCACAAAGTTCTTTTAGCTTTGCGCCGCGCATTTTTATCGGTCAAAACTTTGTGAGCGAAACCAATCTCAATCAATTTGGAAGTCAAATTTACTATCGACTCTACTACGCACTTAAAGAATCAGCTCAACCTGAGCAGATCGCAAGTATGCTTAAAAAATCATTTGATGATCCGAACATCTTTGTTCGCACGCCTCATGATGCCGTCGAGGGCTTTGCAAGGTTTATCGATTTCTTTTCAAGGTATTTGTCGATCATGACTTTGGTGATTTATAGCATCGCTTGGATGAGTGCGTTTTATATTTTTCAAAGCCTGAACCAAAGTCATCTCAAGCAATCCGCAATCATGATGACTCTTGGCGGAAGCCGCAGAATCATAGGTTTCATTTATCTTTTGCAAGCTTTCTTTTTAAGTGTGTTTTCATTCGCCGTGGCAGGTCTCGCCGGGGTTTTTATTCTTAAATTTCTGCAGTTGAAACTGGGCTCGCAGCTTCCTGAAGGCTTTGAATTTCGAATTTATCAGAAAGATTTAATACGTATTTTTGCAGTTTCTCTTTTTACCGGGTTTTGCTTTGTTCTGACTCTCATGATGAAAATTTCAAGGCTTAATATTCAAATTCTTTTAAACGAAAGCAATCAAAGCTCTGAGAAAATGCCTTGGCGAGATCTATTGATTCTCAATTCTTTCATTTTAGGACTTTTTGTTTTTCTGGCTTATTATTTGATGGGCTCACAGGTCTTTGCAATCAGCTTTGTTCTGCTCTTGCTCATAGGGTCGATGCTCAGTCTTTATTTTGGTCGTTCGCTTTTCTTTTTATTTAAAAAGGCCATGGCGAATCGACCAGGAGTTTTACGGATCTTAAGTATTCATCTTTCACGTGTGAGATTTGCGCAATCGCTTTGTTTTATAGCGATGGCGCTTGTTGCCATTGTCTTAAATATTGTTCCACATTTAATGAGTTCGCTTAAAGAAGATATTTCGCCTATGAGCGAACATAAGCTGCCTTCCTTATTTTTATTTAACATCCCGGAAGAGAGACTGAGCGATCTTGAGAAATTCATGGCAGAAAATAAAAAAGAGCTCAAATTTATTTCACCCCTCATCATGGCCCGCCTCACAGCTATTAACGGCGAAGCACCTAAACAAGACTATTTCTTGAAGTATCCGGTGCGAATATCCTATCGTGATACTCTCATTCCCTCTGAAAAAATTGTCGAAGGTGAACCCTTACCGGGAAAGCATGTCGAAGGAGCGCCGGTTTACCTGTCGCTTGCACAAGACTTTTCAGAGCGCTGGGGCGTTCATGTCGGAGACAATTTGCAGTTTGACGTAGCAGGAATCCCATTTTCGGCGAAGGTCAGAAATCTACGTAGCGTGAGATGGAGTAACTTTAATCCTAATTTCTATTTTGAATTTCAAACGGGTGTTCTCGACGACGCGCCCAAAACCTGGGTCGCAAATGTTCAATTGGGTGATTCTGAGAAGACCACATATTTTGAAAATCAATTGGTGCAAAAATTTCAGGATATTTCGGTTATCGATATTCGCAAAACAATTGAAGCTGTTTCTCAAATAGTCGGAGCCTTGGTTGTTCCTGCAGCGGCGCTTTCGGGTCTCTCCGCTATTCTGTGCCTCTTGATTTTGGGCTTTGTGATTTGGCATCATCTGCTTTCAAGAACGGAGGAAATTGAAATCGTTAAAATCTTGGGCTCCGAACCCGCTAAAGTCCTGCGACTTTTTGTGGGCGAGTATATGCTGCTCGCTCTTTGCGCGATCATGACTGGCTCGATTGCCGGGTTTGGGATCGCTTACTATGTTTGCCTTAAATTTCTAAAAATTGAGGTTGTTTTTGCGTGGCAAGAAATGCTGCAGTCGACATTTGCATTTTTGGTCGTTATGCTCGTAATCTGCTATTTTTTGGTTTCAAAGCTCCTGGGTAGATCTGAAACACCGCTCGTCCGTTCCTAGTACCCCTAAATTTTAAACGGGCCTGCTTGCAAGTGCGCAGCGAGTGGAATATAATTCATACAAATCACAACCAGAGGTTAGAAAATGTCATCAGCCCAAAAGCCAAATAAAATCCAAATTGAAAAGAGCCAGGTTTGCTTATTTTTAGGTTTGGTTATCTTTGCATTTAGCATGAGATTTTTACCGCACTTATTTAACGTAACACCAATCATGGCTGTGGCTCTTTTAAGCGGATTTCACTTCCGTAATAAAACGCTTGCAGTCTTAGTTCCGCTGGCTTCCATGTTTTTGTCTGATCTTGTAATCGGACTTCATGGAATCCTCTTATTTATTTACGCACCGATTTTGATTTCAGTTTTGTTGGGCGCTTGGATGCGAGCAAAAAATGAAAAGAAGGCATGGCCGGTCAGAACAAGTTTGAAACTTTCTGCGATAGGTTCTGTTTTATTTTTTGCTATTTCAAATTTGGGAGTCTTCTTCTTTTCAAACCTGTATCCGCAAAATATGTTGGGCTTGAGTGATTGTTATGCTGCCGCAATACCATTCTTTGAAAGATCTCTCATCGGAGATATGATGTTTACGGCCGTTTTGTTCGCAATTTATTCTTATGTTCGCCAAGCCTATCCTAAGTTGGCTGTAGGGGAGTTGTATCATGGCTGATAAAAACGACGCATGGCCCGAAAATGCGGCCGGAAAATTTTTCGTAGATAAAACATGCATCACCTGCGACGCATGCTGTATTTCAGCTCCTAATAATTTCAAAATGAACGACGATGACGGACACGCTTTTTTAAATAAGCAGCCGACCACTCCCGAAGAAGAAGAGCAGTGTAAAGAGGCAATGGAAGGCTGTCCTGTTGAGGCGATCGGGAACGATCGTTAAGAGGTACCTCGTAACATTTCGCAATTCACTGCGGCAGTTTTCAGGCAGCTGTTCCCGGTTGTGAGATTTCAGTTTGCCTGACCCAGAATACTAATCAAAAGCTTCGTAGACAATATTGGTCGCGAGTATTCCTTCTCCGGCCAATTTTTCTTTGGTTTGCTTGATCATTGTCCCGTTACCGCACAAGTAAAAGTCAGTGGGAATTTTATTATAATTTAAGTGCGAAATCTGATTTTGAACGTAACCTTTAAGGCCCTTCCAGTTAGCTGAACCTTGTGAAAGCACATAAGCGTATTTAAAGTTTTTGAATTCGCTTTGGACTTTTTCTAATTCTTCTTCGAAGTAAATATCTTTTTCGGACGTCAATCCCATAAAAAAAGAAATATTTTTGTCGCGTAAAAGCTCCGCATGGCTCTTGATAAAACAAATATGCTGAGCTACCCCAGAACCCGTGCAGAGAAAAATGATTTGTTCAGAAGCGGGTTCTTTGAAAAAAACTTTTCCAAAAGGCCCGGTAAATTGAATTTCTTGATTTTGAGTGAGCGTCCAGACAAATTCGCTTGCAACGCCTTTTGGAACAAATTTAAAAATTAATTTTAACTGAGATTTTTCTTTGTCGCTTGAAGCAATTGAATAAGCTCTGAGCGCGGGTTTCGATTCAGTCGGGACATGAAGCATGAGAAATTGGCCTGCACGAAAGCTAAATTCATCTGGGTCTGTCAATTGAATCCACAGCTCGCGAAAATCCGGGGTATAGTCGATGATTTTTTCAACTTGTCCTTTATAAATAATTCGCTTTTTCGGCGCAGATTCAGTTGTTGTCATGGACTTATGGATCCCCGTTTTTTAAGAACCTCGTATCGATGTCCTTGAAACTGTTTGCGCCCTTTCATGCTTGGATTTCTCCGGTAATGATGAGCGCAGTTTTTAGAACAGGTCTGAAGGTTTTCATCTTGTGTACAATTCTCGCAGACCCAGGCATCGTTGTCACACTTTCTACATGTGATTTTTTTATCAGAAGGCTGACCACAATGAGGACACATTTTAAAGTTCTGCGTTGGTCTTAGGTCTTGATCGACGGCGACGCGATGATCGAAGACAAAACATTCTCCGGCAAATTTTTCATTCGGGAACTCCTCGATGTATTTTAAAATTCCGCCATCGAGTTGAAAGACATTTTGAAAGCCTTGAGCTTGCATTTCGACTATGGCTTTTTCGCAGCGGATTCCGCCGGTGCAATAGATGAGAACCTTTTTGTCTTTTGGAATCTGTGAAGTTTTGAGATATTCCGGAAACTCGTTGAACTCGTCAATCTGAGGATCAATTGCGTTCTCAAACTTTCCAATTTTGGTTTCGTACCAATTGCGTGTATCAAGTAGTAAAACGTCTTCTTCTTTCATAGCTTGATGCCAGTCCGTGGGGCTCAGATGATTATTTTTGGCCGAAGGATGAATATCTGGTTTCCCGAGCGAAACGATTTCACTTCGCACTTTTACTTTGAATCTCTTAAAGGGCGCAAAGTCTGAAAGACTTTCTTTAATTTCTAAGTGAGAGACTTTAAGGAGTTGCTTCAGTTCCGTCATAAAAAGATCGAGATTGGCTTTGGCACCGCTGATCGTAGCGTTGATGCCCTCTTTACCAAAGATAATCAGGCCCTCTAAATCGTGTTGATCACCCAAATCCTGGATTTTCTGAGATTCAGATTGGGCGTCTTCGAGATTTAAAAATTTATAAAAGGTATACACGCTTAAAGTTAAGCGGGAAGAAAGGTCTGCCATAGGATTAAGCCTCCAAAGCTTAGCTATACAGTTATGTGGGACAATACGAAACGGGCAAAAAATAGGGCTTTTCGCGTGGTGAGTCAATAAGAGCTATGCGAAATTGATTAAATTACAGGCAAATTCAAAGATTTTTTGAGCCTCAAACTCAAAAATTTAAGCGCGGCAGCAAAAATAAATAGAAAAACATTGAGCAGCGGGAACAACACAAACCAAACATTAGTCTAGGTCAGTATAAGGCTAATCTTTAATAGCCCTAAGGAGAAGTCGCAAATCATGCGTTCGAGAGCTAAAAATCAGCCGATATGACAGCTTTATCCACGTCATCCACAAGTTTATAAACAAAATAGGTTTATAAATGAATCTCGTATACTTTCGAGAAATGCGTTTTCGATTGCGCTGAAATAGGTACAAGGTGTAGTGGCGGTCCTTGTGACAGGTTTTTCCACGACCATGTTCGACGAACCAGTCCGCATCGACTTTAAGTTCATGATTTTGCAAACGCACGCGCTGGCTAAAATCAACATCTTCCCAGTATGTTCCAAGGGACTCATCAAAAGGCCCTGTCGAGGCAAAAATATCACGATGAATGAGAAACGCACTGCCGGGAATATATTTATGTTTGGCGCTCAAAAAGTCTTCAAAAGTTTTGCAATGAAAGATTTGTCCGAGGTGTGGCGTGAAGGTTCCACCGAGTGAGTCTGTTCTAGAAGTTTTTTGAATGCGAATGTGAGGGGCAACAAAGCTAGGTGGCCCAGGTAAAGCTGGCAAGTTTTGAATCAAACAATCGTTCGTTAATAAAATAACCCATTCATGCTTTTCAAAGGCATGAATGAGGCCAAAATTGACTCCACCCGAATATCCTTTGTTTTTCTCTATCTCTAAATGAGTGATATTTTGAAACTGCTCTTTAAGCTTGAGTGAAAATCTTTTTTCGCTTCCGTTATGGACTAAATAAATATTTTCATGCAATTTGAGTGCGGAATTCACCGTACGAGCGGTGAGTTCAGGATGATTGTAACTTAGGACAACAAGTCCGAGGGATTTTGACATGGCAGTATGTCTAATACCAGCAGCGGGATTCGGCAAGCGGGTTGGTGAGCCTCCCGCAAAAGAAATGTTATTAGACCCAAAGTCAGGTCGTCCCATGATTGACTGGTCCATCGAACTTGCGTTTGAAAGTAGTCTTAAGCCTGTCGTGATCACTCGGCGTGAAAAAACGAGCCTGATCTCATATATTGAAAAGGTGTGGCCGCAGGCTGAAATTTGCCTCATCGAGGCCTCGAAAGAATGGCCTGATAGCATTTTGCGAAGTTCGTCTCTTTGGGAGGATGTTAACCTTATGCTTCTTCCGGACACGCGATTTGCTCCTAGAGCCATACTAAAAAATTTAATTCGCGATTGTGAACAGGGTAAAACTTCAAGTTTCGCCTTTTTTAATACGGAAGAGAGCTTGGAAACTTGGGGGGTTCTTGATTTTAGAGCGGGACTTCGCATTTGTGAGAAGCCGCAAGACCCGGTAAGGGCTGAGCAAGTATGTCCATGGGGCTTGATG